>NZ_JADPKG010000031.1:0-1432 GCF_023073875.1 Bradyrhizobium sp. 154 | reverse complement strand
CTATGCGAGCGTCGGGGTGGGCATCGGGATCAGCTTGGCCATCTTTCGAAGGTTTTGGGCGGTGGCTGCGAGGATGAACTCGTCGCGCGCGCCGTTTGGACCTCGTAAACGCAAACGGTCGAGCTTGAGAATGCGCTTGAGGTGCGCGAACAACATCTCGATTTTCTTGCGGAGCCGGCGCGAGGTGCCTCCCTCCCACGATCTCGCGATCTGGCGCGCCATGTCGCGGGCGCCCTCGTAGATCGAGCGGGGCACCCTCCGTGAAGCCTGCTTGGGGCAGCATCGGGGCTTCAATGCGCATCGATCACAATCGCGCTTGCTGGCGAGGTAAAGCATGGTGGCACCATCATTCACCAACGTTCCGGTCGTGGTAAGAGTTTTGCCACCAGGGCAACGATAGATGTCCCCAGCATGGTCATAGGTGAAGTCGTCGCGCGAGAAGATCCCGTCTGTGCGGGCCGATTTGTCGAACACTGTAACGTGCGGCTCGATCCCGTGCTCATAGACCAGCCAGGCGAGCATCTCGGCCGAGCCATAGCCGCTGTCACCGAGGAGCCGGCTCGGATAGAGATCAAACCGCTCCAGCGAGCGCTCAATCATGCGCTTGGCGGCCAATACCTCCGCCTGCCGGATTGCCGTCGTTGCCTCAACATCGACGATGATCGCGTTCTCGATGTCGACCAGATAGTTCGTCGAATAGGCGAAAAACGCTTGGCCGCCGTGCGCGCCGGTCCAGCGCGCCGCCGGATCGGAAGGCGATACGAACTTCGGAGTAACCTCGGTCGCGGCTCCGAAAGCGGCATCATCAAGGACAGCCAGATACTCATCGATTGCTCGGCTGGCAGCCTCCGGCGGAAGTCCCTTATCGCCTTCGATCCCCTTCTGCCGATTGGCATCGGCCTTGATTAGGCTCGCATCGACTGCAAATCCCTCACCGCCGACCAGTCGTTCCTCGATGCAGCGGCGCAGCACGCTCTCGAACACGCGACGGAAGAGGTCGCTCTGCCGGAAGCGGCCGTGCCTGTTCTTGGAAAACGTCGAGTGATCCGGCACCGTCCCATCCAGACCGAGCCGGCAGAACCACCGGTAGGCCAGATTGAGGTGAACCTCATCGCACAGGCGCCGCTCCGATCGAATGCCGAAGCAGTAACCGATCAAGAGCATCCGGATCATCAGCTCGGGATCGATCGAAGGCCGACCGATGCTGCTGTAGAAAGGCGCCAGGTCCCGCCGGACCTGTTCAAGATCGACAAACCTGTCAATCAACCGCAGCAAGTGATCAGTCGGGATATGTCTTTCGAGCGAGAACTCATAGAACAACGCGGTCTGTTCGACTTGCCGATGCCCCATCATGATCTTCAGTCCTGCCAATTAGACAGACTGAATCACTGATATCTCTGCGTCGCAACAGCTGCCTTTTTCAACAGAATCG
>NZ_JADPKG010000023.1:0-132278 GCF_023073875.1 Bradyrhizobium sp. 154 | reverse complement strand
GCTCAACTGGTACGTCAACGGCAACGTCCGCTTCATGCTCGACTACCTGCACGGAACTGTGTCACGGCAGGCCTCGCCGATCTCGACCGCCGATGTCGGTTCGAAGTTCGACGCCGTCGCGATGCGCACGCAGTTCGCGTTCTGAGGCACGCGTCTTGGCACCTGACCGCTTCCTCGCGTCTTCGCCCCAAACATTCACAATTCATTCCGATGAATGCTAGGGTGCTTTGGCGATCCTGACCAGACCGAGGTGCAGATCCACTCCGCGCGGATCGCCCGGGATGACGGCGGGAACTGGAGTGGTGTCGTGAGCCAACAGGTACAGAACGCATTACCGGCCCCGCCGCCCAGGCCAACGCAGCGGACGGCAACTTCGCTGTGGAGCCGGTTCGCGATCCCACTGTTCGCCGTAGTCGTCGCGCTCGGCTTTGTCGCGCTGGCGACGCTGAGCTTCGACGAGTGGGTCGGCAATGCGGCGATCCAGACCACCAATGACGCCTATGTCCGCGCCGAGCTGACGCGGCTTTCGAGCCGGGTCTCGGGCGAAGTTCTGAGCGTCGGCGTGACCGACTTCCAACGCGTCAACGCCGGCGATCTCCTTGTCCAGCTCGATCCGGCTGATTATGAGGCGCTAGTCGCACAGGCCGAGGCCAATGTCGCCGCGGCACAGGCAGCGCTCGACAATCTTGCCAACCAGATCGAGCTGCAATATGCGACGATCGCCCAGGCGCAGGCGGCGCGGCTGTCGGCCGAAGCCATGGAGGTCGAGGCGCGGCAGGAGCAGGAGCGGCAGCAATCGCTGTCGCAGACCCAATCCGGCACGCGGCAGCGGTTCGAGCAAGCAGTCGCCGCCTACGCCAAGTCGCAGGCCGACGTGCGCGCGAGCCGCGCGGTGATCGCGGCCCAGCAGCATCAGCTCGAAGTTCTGCAAGGCACCAGGAAGCAGCGCGCCGCCGATGTCGAGGCGGCGAAGGCGACGCTGGCAAGTGCCAAGCTCAAGCTCGGTTACACAAGGATCACGGCGCCGTTCGATGGAGTGGTCGGCGAGCGTCAGGTACAGCCCGGCGACTACGTCAATGTCGGCACCAACCTCGTCAACGTTGTGCCGTTGCCGAAGGTCTATGTGGTCGCGAACTACAAGGAGACCCAGCTCACGCATGTCGCGCCGGGCCAGCCGGTCGAGATCACCGTCGACAGTTTCCCGCGTGAGAAGCTGCGCGGCCGGGTCGAGCGCATTGCGCCCGCGACCGGCGCCCAGGTCGCCTTGCTGCCGCCGGACAACGCGACCGGCAATTTCACCAAAGTGGTGCAGCGCATTCCCGTCCGCATCCAGCTCGACGAGGGCCAGCCAATGCTGGCGCGCCTCGTGCCGGGCATGTCCGTGGTCACGCACATCGATACCAAGGGCGGCAATGGCGGACGATAACTACGGCGATCGCGGACCGGTCTCGCGCGGTGGCGCCGCCCCCCGGCCGCTGTTCGCCGTGGCGGCGGTGCTGCTCGGCTCGTTTCTCGCCAATTTCGACAGCCGCCTGAGTACGGTCGGCCTGCCCGATCTCCGCGGCGCGTTCTCGCTCTCCTTCGACGAAGGTGCCTGGCTCTCCACCGCAGGTATTGGCTCGCAGATCTTCATCGCGCCCGCAGTGGCGTGGCTGGCCACCGTGTTCGGCCTGCGCCGCGTGCTCGGCATCCCAAGTCTCGTCTATGCCGGCGTCTCGCTGGCCATCCCGTTCGTGCACGACTATCCGACGCTGCTCACGCTTAGTGTCGTGCACGGCCTGCTGCTCGGCACCTTCGTTCCGGCGGCGCTGATGATCGTGTTCCGCAATTTGCCAATTCGCTGGTGGCTGCCGGCACTCTCGATCTATGCGATTCGCGTGGGCTTTGCGCTCGACACCTCGACGTCGCTGGTCGGGTTCTATGTAGACCATCTCGGCTGGCAATGGCTGTACTGGCAGGGCGTCGTCATCGCGCCGCTGATGGGCCTGATGGTTTATCTCGGCACGCCGAACGAGCCGGTGTACCGCGCCTTGCTGCGCAATGCCGATTGGGGCGGCATGCTGCTGCTCGGCGCGTCGGTTTCGATGATCTATGCCGGCCTCGATCAGGGCAATCGGCTGGACTGGCTCGGTTCGGGCACCGTGATGGCCCTGCTCGTGGCCGGCGCGGTGCTGTTCGCAGCCTTTCTTCTTAATGAGTCACTGGTCGGGCAGCCGTGGGCGCACGTGAACGTGCTGTTCTCTCGCAATATCGGCTTGGGGCTGATTGTGATCCTGCTCTATACGCTGACCAGCCTGTCCAACGCCTCGCTGGTGCCGAACTTCCTTGCCGCGATCGGCCAGCTCAGGCCAGAGCAGAGCGGCCTGCTCCTGCTGAGCTACGGCGCCTTGCCGATGTTCGTGCTGGTGCCGGTCTCGATCTGGCTGCTGCGGCATTTCGATGCGCGCACGGTGGTGGTCGTGGGATTTGCCTGCTTTGCCGCGGCCAATTTTTGGGGCGCCCGGCTCACCCACGACTGGGCGCGCGAGGATTTTGTTGGCATCGTGCTGCTGCAGGCGATCGGGCAGGCGCTGACCTTGCTGCCCCTGATCATCACCCTGCTGTCGAACTCCGACCCCAGCCGCGCAACCTCCTTTGCTGCCTATATCCAGATCATGCGCCTTGGCGGCGCCGAAATCGGCGTGGCGCTGATGGGGACGTGGCTGCGCGTCCGCGAGCAGGTCCATTCCTTCTATCTCGGTCAGAACCTTGAGGTCGGCAATGTCGATGTGGTGCGGATACTGAAGCAGTTCGCCGATCACTTCTCAGCTCACGACGCGGGATCGGCGCCGGCGCGAGCGATCGGCACGCTCGCCGGCTTCGTGCAGCGCGAGGCCAATGTGCTCGCCTATATCGATGGCTTCTGGCTGTGCTTCTGGCTCGCGGTGTCCGCGCTCTGCGTCGTCGCATTGATCACCCGCGCGCCACCTGGCCCGTTCACGCCGGCGCCATTCGGCTTTGCCAAGACGGTGCTGCGCAAGTGCGGGATGCAGGTGACCTAGAGCACATCGCCGGATCGGCGATGGTCTTCATGTGCCTCCAAGTAGTGATGTTCGGAGCGGGGATGGTTGTGATCCTGCTACTCCCCGGGCGAACGCAATGGCTGCTGTTCCGAGTATGATCGCCGTCGGCGTCGTGGCATTGGCGGCCATCGCAGGGCTGATAGTGCCCGGCTTCGCCAGCGCTATTGCCGCGCGAGAGGGACTGCCGGCGACGCGATTTCCGAATAACCATAGGTCAGCATGCTGCTGCCAGGCCACCCCGAAGTCGACGTCAACACCGCTTCCATCACCGCGGGGTGCTCGAATGAGGAGGGGGATTTATTGCATCTACTGCGAGTACCGCTTTCGCGGTTTCGGCGCGGGCTCAACAGTCCACGCGACAAAGGAGGATTTCAATTGCGCTTCCAGGTAAGATCAGGACCTGCATTCCGCACGACGTTTCGGCCTGGGCGAGGCGCGGGACACCCTGCACCTGGAGGGCCGATGATGTCGTCGATGGGCTGGCGCAGAGAGCGAACATCATCAATCGCCGGGGCGCTTGGAATGAGATGGTTATGCCCGTGGAATTTATTGTGGATCCACAAAGCGGGATGCTGAGTGGACGGTCTGATCCACGTATGAGGGAGCTGCAATCGGCTACTAGTTGGTTGAGCGCCCTGGCTTGCCTCAGCCTTTGAACGGCTGTCGATCGGGTGTCGTCAGGCAAATCAGCTGTCTAGCCCCACCTGAACTTGACTTGGTCTTGAGGTTGCTTGGCGCGAAGTGACCTCAACGTCTAGGGGGCGTGAGCGATCTCGTGCAGACCAAGCCGGCGATTTCCCGATCCCGGTATCTCAGCGACGCAGTGCAAGTATGAGCTGCTGGCCATTCACGGCCTTGCACACGCGATCGTTCAGTCGATTGCTTGCCAAAGGCGTCACTTCTTCGAGCGGCGTGAATTTTCCTGTGAGTTCAAGGAGCCGGATGTACCGCGGCATTTGTCCGTCAGATCGTCAGATCTGAAATTATGCTTGCAGATCAACGGCGAAGCGTCGTTCGAAATGAAGGAGTGGGAGTAGTGCTGCGGGCAGCTATCGCGTAGTTTCGCGTAGTCTTGGAAGTCTCTTGTGTAATAAGAATGCTGTGACCGAAGTGGTTAGCCCTTCTAAGAGCGGCCACAATGGCGCGCTTGACAATAGAGTGCGTCAGCGCAGTTGAGCATGCAAAGAGGACAGGGTGGTCAATGGCCTGCCGCTCAGCATGCACCTGAACGGCCGTACTTGTTGGAGGATTGCTCGCGCGCGCCGGGCAATCCTTCCAGTTCGTGACGGACCGATATACCCGCCTCGCTAGATCGACTGAGCTATTTCGGCTCCGCCAACTCGCCGGCGAGAGGCTGCAACGCCTTCGTCATCTCGTCGAGGCGCTTCTGCCACTCGGTACCGGGCATGAAGGCGAGCACCGGAGCATCACCAGGTGAGCTCTTGACGTAGTCGGGATCTCTTAGGCTCTCAGCGATTACAGCTTCGAGCTTTTTTGCGACATCGTCAGGTGCCCCCTTCGGTAGCGCAAAGCCGCGCTCCGCGGTCATGATGACGGAAACGCCGGCTTCTTCTCCAGTGGGTACGCCGGGCAAGGAGGTGGAACGAGCGTTCGACAAGATTGCGATGGCCCGGAGCGCTCCCTTGTTGGTGCCGTGCAGTTCGGGCACCTCGCTCAGGCTGACCATTCCGACATCGAGATGACCGCCAAGGACGTCGGTCCTCTGTGCTGCGGTTCCGCGATAGGAGATCTCGTTCGGCTCGACGCCAGCAGCCTTGGCGAGCATGCGGATAGCCAGATGGCCGTTCGTGCCGGCGCCGTTGTGGCCGAAGGTGACCGAACTGGGCTTCTTGCGCAGCGCGTCGAGCACGCTTGCCAAAGTCGTGAACGGGCTGTCATTGCGAACGACGATCACGCTGGGATCGTCGACCACGCGTGCGACCAGGCGAATTTCATCCATCGTATACTGGGTCTTCCGCGTCATCGGCAGGAAATTGTAGCCGGGCACGTTTACGACGCCCATCGAATAGGCGTCCGGGGCTGCGCGTGCGATCGCGGCGAACGCGATCTCGCCGCCGGCGCCGGGCTTGTTGAGAACGACAAATCGCGCGTTTCCGCCGAGCCGCTTTTCGACGAAGGGAAGCAGCTTGCGCGCCATGACGTCGGTGCCGCCGCCAGCGGCGAAGCCGACGACGACCTCGACCGGCTTGTCGTCGGGCCACGCGGCCATCGCGGCCCCCGAGGCGGTCAGGCCAAGCATCAATATTGCCGTTCGAACCTTCCTCAACATGAAGGCTGTCCTTTCATTCTTCGTAACAAACAGATTTGGGCTGCTCGGTCTCTAACCTTGCCAACCTGGTCCGGCACTATCGATGCGATGCCATGACTCGTCCAGCGACAGGAAGGCGCGCGACAAGCACGCAGCCGGTCTCGGATTCCGTGATGTAGAGATTTCTGTTGTCAGGGCCACCATAGGCCAAATTGGTGGTGGCGAGGCCCTGGCAGGAACGGACCCGATAGAGCGGCTCGCCGAGACGGCTGAAAATCCAGACGGTGCCGAGACCGGCGTGAGCGATGGCGAGATTGTCCTGCTCGTCCATCGCAAGGCCGTCCGGTCCGCCGAGGCTCCCTGAGAGCTGGATGAAGATGCCGACCTTCGATGCCGTACCGTCGGGCATCAGCGGGATCCGCCAGATCGCGTTGCCGCGCGTGGCGGCGACGTAGAGGATGTGTTCGCTGCCGTTGAGCACGAGACCGTTCGGGCTCGGGACGTTGTTGACGATCTGGTCGAGCGTTCCGTCCACGCGCAGACGATAGACACGGCCGGTCGGGTCGTGCATGCCGGTCTGCCCTTGGTCTGTGAAGTAGATATCGCCATTGCCGGCGAACACCAGGTCGTTGACGCCCTTGAAGCGCTCCGACCAGCGCCGCTCCAGCATGGAGGTGACCCTGCCGCTGGCCGGATCGAGCGTCATGAGGCCATGGCGATAGTCCGTGATGACGATCCGCCCGTCGCGCGCGATCTTCAGTCCGTTCGGCTCGCCGTCGTATTCGGCGACCAGCGCGAACTCTCCGGCGGGCGAGATGCGGAAGATGCGTCCGTAGGGAATGTCCACGATATAGAGATTACCGTCGCGGTCGAATGACGGGCCTTCAAGGAAGGAATCCGCGGCAAGTCCGCGGCGGTTGACCAGCGACCAGGCATTGTCGGGGTCCTTGCGGCGGAACTTGTCAGGCAGGCGGGCGAAGACCTCGGTCTTGATCTCTTCGGGTGGTGCGTACATCGGGGCAACTCGCTCAGGGAACGGCAGTGACTTGCGAGGGCAGCCACATTGCGATCTCAGGGAAGATCACGAGCAGGCCGAGCAGCACGAACATGATCAGGTGGAACGGGATGGTGCCCGCCACGACGTCGCTCAGCTTGCCGGTCCAGATGCTCTGGATCACGAACAGGTTGATGCCGATCGGAGGCGAGATCTGGCCCATCTCGATGAAGAGCACCAGGATCACGCCGAACCAGATCGGATCGATACCGTACTGCACCAGAACTGGATAGAGCAGCGGCACCGTAACCACAATCATGCCGAGGCTTTCGACGAGGCAGCCCAGCACCGTGTAGAGAACAAACAGGGCAAAGAAGAACTCCAGCTTGGAGAGCTTCAGGTTGACCAGGAACTGGGTGATCTGCTCGCCGACTCCGGCGTAGCTGATCGCGTAGGAGAACAGGAAGGCGGCATAGACGATGAACAGGATGTTGCCGCAGACGCGCACGGTGGTTTGCAGGGCGCGCCAGAGAATCGCGACGCTGAACTCGCCCCAGAACACCGCGATGATCATCGCCAGCACGCAGCCGACGGCCGCAGCCTCGGTCGGCGTTACCAGGCCCGAATAGATGCTGCCGATGGTGCCGCCGATCAGCACCATGAAGGGGATAACGTCGAGCAGGGCCGAGAGAAGTTCACGAGCCGACCGGGCGCCGTCTTCCCGCGGAGCGATTCCAGGCCTGAACCAGGCGTGCATGGCGATATAGGCCATGAACATCGCGGTCAGCAGCAAGCCCGGCATCACGCCGGCCATGAACAGTTTTGCGACGGACGTCTCGGTGAAGGTGCCGTAGACGATCATCGCGATGCTCGGCGGTATCAGGATGCCGAGCGTGCCGCCCGCTGCCAGCGAGCCCGCCGACAGGCGCGGGCTGTATTTGCGCTTCTGCAGTTCCGGCAGCGCGACGCGCCCGATCGAGGCGGCGGTGACCACGCTCGAGCCGCTGATGGCGGCGAAGATCGCGCATCCCGCGATGTTGGTTTGCAGCAGGCCGCCGGGGATCCAGGACACCAGCCTGGACAGGCCGTGATAGACCCGCAGGCTCAGCCGGCTTTCCTGGAGGATTTCGGCCATCAGGATGAACAGCGGGATCGCACTCAGCGTAAAGCTGTTCATGCTGCCCCAGCTGACGAGGCCGATGCCCTTCAATCCCGGCAGACCCGCGTGCAGCAGCAGATAAAGGACAGAGGGTACGGTGATTGCAAACGGGATCGTCATGCCCACGCAGAGCAGGCCGACGAAGATCGCGAGGACAAGGATCAGTTCGACCCCGGGGGTCATGGCTGCGCACTCCCGCGCAGGCGGCGAACCTTGGTCAGGATGGTCCGGACGATGGCGAGGCAGAGCAGGAACGTGCCGAGCGCCATGGTGGTCTGCGGCATCCACAGCGGCGTCTGCAGCGGCGTGGGCGCCACGTCCTCTGAGCGCCACGAGTTCATGACCAGGCGCGCGAGCTGCCAGGTGATGAAGGCGGAGGCGACCAGCGACATCAGGTCGAAGACGATCTGCGACACGAGCCGGGCGGATTGTCCGAGGCGGGCCTGGACCAGTTCGACCCGGTGAAACGCGCCATGGGCCTCGGCAACCGACATGCTCAGGAATGTCATCGCCACCAGCAGATAGCCACCGATCTCGTCGGTGATCTGGAGCGACGTCGCGAATACGTTGCGTGCGATCGCCTCGGCTCCGATCAGGATGATCATGGCGATCAGGAAGAGCGCGCAGATCGCTTCCGAGGCCTTCTCGACCGGACTGGGGCCCGACGAGACGTTGTCGATAAGGTGGACGGCGCCGTCAGGCGCCACCTCCCTGATCTCGATGCTGCTGGCCATGATCGATCACCGGCCGAGCGCCGCACGAACCTGCTTGAGCGCGGCCGCAGCATCCGGTCCCTTCGATTTCGCCCATTCATCCCAATAGGCCGAGATCGTCTTCGTGCCGACATCGAGATCGCCGGGCTGCTGCTCCGTCACCGTCATGCCGCCTTCCGCGAACTTCTTGCTCAGGCTGTCTTCCTCATCCGCCATGGCCTTGGTGATCAGCGGCATGTTGTCGGTGACGGCCTTGCGGACCTTGGCCTGGATCTCCGGCGTCAACTTGTTGAAGCGCTCCTTGTTCACGATGACGACGGAATTGAAATAGTTGATGCCGAGCCGGTAGTTGAACTTCAGCAGGTCCTTCCAGGTGTTTCCGCCGCCGGTGTTCGCGGTGAGCACGCCGTCGACGATGTTTCGGTCGAGCGCGGAGGGAACTTCGGGGGCGCCGAGCGTGACCGGCACACCGCCGAGCCGCTTGATGAACTCTCCCTGCTCGGGCGAGGTCACGCGGATCTTCTGGCCCTTGATGTCGGCCAGCGAGGTCAGCTTCTTGCTCGAGAAGGCAACCTGGTAGGGGTAGAGATATTGCCCCAGCACCAGGACGCCTTTTTTCTCGAAGGCCTTCTCCAGGTACGGCGCCATGATGTCCGCCGCCTTCTTGTATTCATCGAGCGAGCGGATCAGCATCGGCAGTCGCAGGACGCCGCCGATCGGCACGTTGCCGAGAAAATATCCGTCGTCGCCCATCTGCACGACGTCGTCGCTAACAGCCTGAGTGATGGTGGTGGTGTTGATCGGAAGCGAGCCCCCAAGGTGCAGCCGGACCGACAGCTCGCCGCCGGTGTCCTTCTCGATCTGCTCGGTGATTGCAGTCATGCCCTTGGCCGCCGCCACCGTCGCCACGGGATTGTAGATGTAGAGATCCCATTTCTCGGCGGCCGCAGCTGGCGCTGCAAAGCAGGCCAACGCAATTGCCCCCGAGATCACGCCTACAAGCTGGCGACGGCTCGTCGAAGTCATCGTTCTCTCCCGATCTTTTTCTCGTTGGGCGAACTATGTTGGATCGCGTTCCCCCCAGCAAGAGAGCGATGCAGCGTATTCAATCGCATATGTGATAATTGGCGCGATCGTGCCGAACCGTATTGATCGAATTGCAATCACGTAGAAGTTGGACGTCCCGCGCGGCACGCCCAGCCGCGGCCAGTGAACAAGAGAGCTTCGGGATGGACACGACCCCTGCAGACGGCCCGTTGGGCGGAATCCGCGTCATCGACCTGACCAACGTGATCATGGGACCGTTTGCGACCCACATCATGGCCGATCTCGGGGCTGACGTGATCAAGATCGAGAGCGAAGAGGGTGATTCCTTCCGGACTTATCGGCCCAATCGCCATGAGGGCATGGCCGGCGGCTTTCTCCATCTCAACCGCAATAAGCGCAGCGTCGTGCTCGACCTGAAGCAGCCGTCGGGGATGGATACCCTGCGCAAGCTGATCGCGACAGCCGACGTGTTCGTCCACTCGCTGCGGCCCAAGGCCATCGACAAGCTTGGGCTTGGCTACAAGGCGGTCCGCGCCATCCAGCCTGATATCATCTATTGCGGCGCCTATGGATTCAGTGAGAAGGGGCCCTACAGCGACAAGGCAGCCTATGACGATATCATCCAGGCCGGCTCGGGGCTCGCGGCATTGCATTTGGCGGCGCGCGGTGAGCCGGCCTTTATGCCGACGGTGCTGTGCGACAAGCTGTCCGGGCAGGCGATCGCTTATTCGGTGATGGCGGCGCTGTTCCAGCGCGAGCGCGGTGGCGGCGGTCAGGCGATCGAGGTACCGATGTTCGAGACCACGGCGGAGTTCGCCTATATCGAGCATCTGCTGGGCTTCGCCTTCGAGCCGTCTCTCGGCAATCCCGGCTATAGCCGCGTCGTCAGTCCACGCCGGAAGCCGTTCCGTACCGGCGACGGATACATGTGCATCCTGCCTTACTCGGACCGCAACTGGCGCGACTTCTTCGATTTCGTGGGTCGCCCTGAACTGAAATCCGACGCCCGCTTCTTTCCTCTGGTCGAGCGGGCAGCCCATCTCGAGACACTCTACGAGATCATTGAGGAGGAAGCCCCAAGGCATTCCACGGCCGCATGGGTGTCGTTTTGCGACGACGTCAGCATTCCCTGCATGCCCGTGCTTGGCCTCGCCGATCTGCCTGAAGACGAGCACATGAAGGCGGTCGGGATGTTCAGCCGGGCCGAGCACCCGTCGGAGGGGGCCTACAAGTCCATCCGGGCGCCGGTGTCGTTCAGCTCGGCGCCGTTCCGGCTGCGCCGCCACGCGCCGCGGTTGGGCGAGCATACGGCCGAGATTCTTGCGGAGCTCGGCATGGACGCCGCGAACACGGTATTCGTCAGCAGCCAGAGCAAGTGAGGCAAGACATGTCGGACAGTGTAACTTACGAGCAGGATGGCGGGGTCGTCATACTCACGCTCAACGAGCCGGAGACGCGCAACGCGCTGTCGCCGTCCATCGTCGATGCGCTGGTCGGCCATTGCCAGCGCATCAATCAGGACATGTCGGTCAGCTGCGTGATCGTCACGGGGGCGGGAGAAAGCTTCTCGTCGGGTGGCAACGTCAAGGAAATGCGTGATCGTACAGGTCTGTTCGGCGGCATTCCCGCCGAAATCCGGCGCGGATATCACCACGGAATCCAGAAGATCCCGATGGCGATGTATGACCTCGAGGTCCCCGCGATAGCTGCCGTTAACGGCTTTGCCATCGGCGCCGGCTGCGACCTGTCGCTGATGTGCGACATCCGCATCGCGGCGGACGATGCACAGTTTGCCGAGAGCTTCATGCGCGTCGGTCTGGTGTCTGGCGACGGGGGTGCCTGGTTCCTGCCGCGCGTGGTCGGCCTCTCCCGCGCCTATGAGATGACGTTCACGGGCAACTTCATCAAGGCGGAGCAGGCGCTCTCCTGGGGGCTGGCGTCTCATGTCGTGCCGAAGGCCGAACTGATGGATGCCGCCCGCAAAATGGCACGGCAGATCGCGTCGAACCCGCCGCACTCGATCCGCATGTGCAAGAAGCTGGTGCGCGATTCCGGGGCGATTGATCTCGGCACCCATCTGGAGATGGCGGCCAGCATGCAGGCCCTGGTGCAGTATACAGCCGATCAGCACGAGGCGGTGACGGCGTTCCTGGAAAAGCGCAAGCCGGTGTTCCGGGGCGCTTGATGGCTGGAGTTCAGCTGAACGACAATATTCGATTGATGGAGGCTTGATTGCGCGCATTCCGGTTCGAATCCCTGACGTTGCCGCCCGAGGCCGACGAGATGAGGCGGAAGGTCCGCACCTTCCTGCAGGAGGAGCGTGACAATGGTGGTTACGCGGCCCACCGGACGTCTTGGTCGACATTCGATCCGGAATTCAGCAAACGCGCCGCCAAGGCCGGTTTCATCGGCATGACCTGGCCGAAGCGGTATGGTGGCGGCGAGTACTCCAACCTGCAGCGCTTCGTCGTAACCGAGGAGATGCTGGCGGCCGGCGCACCGGGCGGCGCGCATTGGATCGCGGATCGGCAGTCCGGCCCGCAGATCCTCAAGCACGGCAGCGAGCGGGCTCGGCAGCTGATCCTGCCAAAGATTGCCGCGGGCGAGTGCTATTTCGGTATCGGCATGAGCGAGCCCGACTCCGGCTCCGACCTTGCGGCGGCCCGCACCAAGGCGGACAAGGTCGAAGGTGGCTGGGTGATCAACGGCACCAAGATCTGGACCTCCAACGCGCATCGCGTGCATTACCTGATCGTGCTCGCCCGCACCGAGCCGCCCAACGAGAACCGTCATGCCGGTCTGTCCCAGTTCATCGTGAATACGGGCTCGGAGGGCATTGAGATCAGGCCGATCATGAACGTGTCGGGCGGCCACGAGTTCAACGAGGTGTTCTTCAAGAGCTGCTTCGTTCCCGATGACATGATGATCGGAAAGCCGGGGGAAGGCTGGACCCGCGTGACGGGCGAACTGGCGTTCGAGCGCGCCGGCCCGGATCGCTTCATGTCCGACATCAGGCTGCTGGTCGAACTCGTCGACAAGGTCGGGCGGGAGCCGAATGAGCGACAGGCGGTCGAGATCGGCCGGCTCGCATCGCACTTCGCCACGCTGCGTCGGATGTCGTCGTCGATCGCCGGGCTCCTGGAGCGTGGCGAGAGCCCGGAGACGGAGGCCGCCCTCGTCAAGGACGTCGGCACGGCGTTCGAACGGGAGGTTCCGGAAATGGTGCGGAAGCTGCTGCCGATCGAGGCAAGTCTCGATGACGACGACGAGTATTCACAGGCGATGGCGCATGTGTTGCTGCACGCGCCGTCGTTCACCATTCGGGGCGGCACGCCGGAAATCCTGCGCGGGATGATTGCCCGCGGTCTCGGCCTGCGCTGACGAGGAGGACGCCATGGAAGACATGTCCGCAATCGTGCTCGAGCAGGCCGACCGCCTGTTCGCACAACACATCGACAAGAAGGTCCTGTCGGCGGCCGACTCCGGTCAATGGCCAGATGCGCTTTGGCGTGCGGTAGAAGATGCCGGCCTGCCGCTGGCGCTGGTGACCGAAATGAAAGGCGGGGCGGGGCTGGCCGCGGACGTTGCGGCAAACCTGATCCGCAGATCGGCATTTCATTCCGTCCCGCTACCGCTGGCGGAGACCATGATAGCCAACGCGCTCTGGACCGACGCCGGCGGCGAGGTTATCGCAGGAGCGGTGACGCTTGCGCCGGTCAATCCGCAGGATCGCGTCGCGCTCGCATCAAGCGCCACGGGCGCGACTCTGCAAGGTGTGGCCCGGCATGTCGCCTGGGGCAAACAGGCAGCGACGGCGCTCGTCTTCGCACGCGACGCGAATGGCAAGGCCTTCCTCTGTCGCGTACCGACCGATAAAGCGCGTTCGAACAAGTTGCGGCGGAACGTCGCCTATGAGCCACGCGAAGATGTCGACTTCAGCGGTGTGCAACTCGCCACGAGCGATATCCTGCCGGCGCCCTCCTGTCTCGGCCCGGATAGCCTGATGCCGTTTGGCGCTGCCATCCGTGTCCAGCAGATGATCGGCGGGATGGAGCGGTGCATGGATTATGCGCTGTCCTACGCCAATGAGCGTGTCCAGTTTGGCCGCCCGATCGCGAAATTCCAGGCGATCCAGCACATGCTGGCGATTGCGGCAGGCCACTTTGCCGCCGCATCGGCGGCAGGCGATGCGCTGACGGAATCGCCGAGGCTGGGCGATGACGCGCTGGCTGTGGCGATCGCAAAATCCCGCTGCGGCGAATCCGCCGGGCAGGTCGCGGCCCTTTGCCATCAGGTCCATGGCGCGATGGGGTTCACCCAGGAGCATCCGCTGCATTACGCCACCCGCCGTCTGTGGTCGTGGCGCGACGAATGGGGGGCTGAACCCTGGTGGCAGGAAAAAATCGGCCGGATGATTTGCGCGCAGGGCGGCGAGGGCCTGTGGCCGCTGCTCGTCGACGGGCCGGCAGCTGCCGGTGCGCTCTAGCTCGAGGATATAGGGCGGAGATAGCGCTGCACGACATCGTTGAGCAGGGCCACGATCTCCGTCTGCCGCCGCGTGATATCCTGAAGAGGACCCGACACCGCGACAGCAAGCGCCCGGTTCCAGCCATCGATACTCGCGGGAAGCGGCACGGCAATCGATCCGGCGCCAGGGGTGACGAGACCCGCCGAGAAGAAGAAGCCTTCATGGCGCGTGCGCTCGACGTTCTCGAGCACCCGGTTGATGTCGATGCGCGGTATGTCGAGCGCGGCTTCCGCGTTGGTGCGCGTGCAGAGGCTGCGGATCTCCTTGTCGCTGCTGGCGCTCAGCAGCGCAAACCCGGTGGCCGACCAGACCACGAGGCGCCTGGACCCTGGCGGAACATGAAAGCGCATGGTCGCTCGCGCCTGCAAAACGTGGATATATTGCGCATAGATCCCGCTCCGGGCGGCGATGATGACGGTATCGCCAGTCTTTTGGGACAGCTCTTCGAGCATCCGTATCAGGCTGCCGTTTCTGACAGGCCCCTTGTCGAGCCAGGTTCCGAGCAAGGTGACGCGCGGCGAGGGCAGGAAGCTGCGGCTTTCCTGCAGATAGTCCATGTAGCCGAGCTCGACGAGGCAGTTGAGCAGGATCGAGGTCGACGATTGCGGAAATTCCAGCCGCTCGGCTACTTCTGCAACGCGCGCGTCGCGCTGGATCTCGTCGAAAAATTCGAGAATTCGCAGCACACGTCCCGCCGACTTGACCGATCCGGTCGCCGGAGGCCCGTAGCTCGTAGCTTCCGTGATGTGGCTATCCGCCAACGCTTTCTTTCTTGTCCTAGGCATGTCTAACCCATCGAAATCCGGTCGCGGCGCTATACCAGGGCTTAATTAATGCCCTCCTGAAGGTTCGGTCCAGTCATTAGCGGGGGACCTGTCCATTGCGACGGTCCGAAACAAACGGCGACGCTTCACAAGGGGAAATGTCACGATGCGCCTCACAAACGGAGTGGTTGCAAGTGGCGCATAAGCGTCTGACATCTCCGGTACATCTCAAAGGGCAAAACGCGAGTATAAGCTCCCTGGCCGATGTCGAGATTACTGCGGCTTAGGACAATCAAGAACAAACGACCCAAGGCCGAGCGGCGCAACAACTCGCAGCCATGGTCTTGGCAGGAGGAAATCTAGAAATGCAGAGAAGACAATTCGGGCTTGGCGCCGTCGCTCTATTCACAAGTTTCTGTGCCGCTTCGGCTGCAATCGCCGGAAGCTACGATACGGGTGCGACGGACACGACAATCAAGCTCGGCCAGACAATGCCGTATTCGGGGCCGGCCTCCGCCTATTCCGCGATCGGCCGCGCCGAGATCGCCTATTTCAAGATGCTCAACGACAAGGGCGGCATCAACGGCCGAAAGATCGAGCTGCTCAGCATGGACGACGGCTATTCGCCGTCGAAGACTGTCGAGCAGGTTCGGCGCCTTACCGAGAGCGACGAGGTGCTGGCGATGTTCTCGATGCTCGGCACCGGCCCGAACATCGCGGCGCAGAAATATCTCAACGCCAAGAAGATCCCGCAGCTGTTCCCGTCGAGCGGCGCCAGCCGCTGGAACGATCCGCAGCATTTCCCCTGGACCACCGGCTCGCAGCCGACCTACCGGACCGAGGGCCGAATCTACGCCAAATGGATTCTGGCCAACAAGCCCGACGCCAAGATCGCAGTCATCACGCCGAACGAGGATCCCGGCCGCGACTACCTCGCCGGCTTCAAGGAAGGTCTCGGCGAGCACGTCAACCAGATCGTCTCGGAAGCGGTGTACGAGACGACGGACCCGACCGTCGATTCCCAGATCGTCAAGTTCAAGGCCGCCGGCGCCGACGTTGTTTTCAACGAATGCACGCCGAAATTCGCGGCGCAGGCGATCAAGAAGATCGCCGAACTCGGCTGGAAGCCGCAGATCATCCTTCCTGCCGTCTCCAATTCCGTCGGCTCCGTGCTGGTACCGGCCGGGCTCGAAAATTCCGTCGGCATCGTCACCGGCGCCTTCCAGAAGGATCCCGGCGATCCGCGCTGGGAGAATGACGCCGGTATGAAGGCCTGGCGCGAATGGATGAAGACCTACAATTCCGGAGCGGATCCTGCCGACATCTTCAACGTCACCGGCTACACCATGGCACAGATCATGGAGCTGGTGCTGCAGCGCGCCGGCAACGATCTGACGCGCGCCAATCTGATGAAGCAGACGCAGTCGTTCAATGATGTCGAGCTGCCGATGCTGCTGCCCGGCATCAAGCTCAACACCTCGGCCCAGCAGGTGACGCCGATCCGTCAGTTGCAGATGGCGCGCTTCAACGGCAAGTCCTGGGAGCTATTCGGCGACGTGATCGGCGAATAGCGTCGACGCAATACAATGGGCGGGCAGGGCGGCAGCCTAGCCTGCTCGAACTTGCCCCCGCAACCGTTCCTCCAACGACAGTGAAGAGACGATGGCACCAACCGGCCCTCTCAGCGGTATCCGCGTTCTCGATCTGACGAGCGTGCTGTTCGGTCCCTATGCTGCGCAGATGCTCGGCGACTGGGGCGCCGATGTCATCAAGGTCGAACCGCCTGGAGGCGACACCTGGCGCTACACCGGGGTGTTTCGAAACCGCGGCATGAGCGGCCAGTTCATGGCGGTCAACCGCAACAAGCGCAGCCTCGCGCTCGATCTGAAGCATCCCGAAGGCAAGGCCGCGCTGGCGAAGCTGATCCCGACCGTCGACGCGCTCGTTACCAATGTGCGGCCAGCCGCGATGGCGCGACTTGGGTTCGGGTATGGTGATTGCGCAAAACTTAATCCACGGCTGATCTACGCCGCGGCGACGGGCTTCGGCCAGGACGGCCCGTGGGCAGCGCGCCCCGCGTTCGACGAGATCATTCAGGCCGCCTCCGGCCTAGCATCCTCGATCGGATCGGACGAGGAGCCGGAATTCGTACCGAGCCTGATCGGGGACAAGATCTGTGCGATGGCGATGGCTGGCGCCGTCTCTGCCGCCTTGTTCCGGCGCGAACGCAGCGGGCAGGGCCAGATGGTCGAGGTGCCGATGCTGGAGACCATCGCCGGCTTCAACAGCATCGAGATGCTGGGCGGCCATGCCTTCGATCCGCCGATCGGGCCGACCGGCTACAAGCGGATGAAGAACCGGCGCCCGGTCCGGACGAAGGACGGCTGGCTGACGATGCTGCCCTACTCCGGGGACAATTGGTGCGCTTTCTTCGAGGCTGTCGGCCGCCCTGAATTGAGCGACGAACTCGGCGTGCGCGATCCCGTGCTGCGCTCCCAGAACATCGACAAGATCTACGACCGCATGAGCGAGATCGGCCCGACCCGCACCACCGCGGAGTGGGAGGAATTGCTGCTGCGGCTGGACGTGCCGCACGCCGCCTTTGCCCGCATCACCGAGATCGGCGAGCAGCCGCATCTCGCGGCCGTCGGACTGTTCGCCGATATCGACCACCCCACCGAAGGACGTATCCGGCAGGCGCGCCCGGCCACGAAGTTCTCGGAAAGTCCGGCCGGCATCCATCGCATGGCGCCGCGCCTCGGCGAACATTCGCGCGAGGTGTTGCGCGAAGCGGGCCTGAGCGAAGCTGAAATCCAGGCGGCCATCGACGGCAAGGCCGTCACTGTCGCATAGCCATCCAGATCGGCTCAAGCGTGTCCGCTGGACTTGGGTTTCCGTCGTGTCCTGCCTGACGATGGTTGGCCCATTGCGAATGACTCGGAGACTTGCCGACTGCTGTCCGAGTATGACGACACAGCAGTGTCCATACTAGCATCGCACTAGCAAAACACGTGATTGACCAACCAGCCCGCTGCGCTTCGTTGCCTCAGAACCGATGCGAGCATCTCAGGGAGCAAAGTGAAGCGGAGTTACACGTATACTTGGCGACATCGGAGAGCGAGAAGTTCGCGTTGAACCAGCTCAACGGGCCACTGGGCACCGCATCAAGTACCTTAAAGTTGACGTGATACCGGCGATGAGGGTGCCCAACGAGGATATCGTAACTAGGAAATCGTAAAGCGATACCAGTTCGAGACCAATTCATTGAGGTGACCAAGGAGGAACTCGACGAGATCGCGCTGGAATCCACGCGGGCCATCGAGATGAGTTCGTTGGCAGGCGGATACCGACCCTCGCTACCTGATCCGACCTATTAACTGCGGCCCGACGGGAAGGTAGGCCATGACGCTTTCCTAGTAATTCGCGAGACCATTCGGGAAATGCGACTTGGGGCCTGCTGCTACTTCCACTCCCGCCCACGAGATTGGCGTTAGCAACGAATGGTGTCGAGGCCGATGTTGAGCGGAGCATCACCACGTAAGGCAGCAGCTTTCTTGCGCTCCTTGCCGGTCACGGCTGATCACAATATTGCCCCCGCCGAGCCGAGCCCGGCCGCCTCGATGATCGGGGGCAGGCGCTCAGCACGGACCTCACACCAATTTAAGATGACCACGAGCTCGCGTTTACTTGCCGGTGAAGCGCGGCGCGCGCTTTTCGACGAAATGGGCAACGCCTTCCTTGAAGTCTTCGGTTCCCCGGCAGATCGCGACTTCCCTGTTCGCTAGCTGCGTTGCTTCGGCGAGCGTTTGCCGAGGGGCTGCCGCGAGTTGCTGCTTGATGATGCGCATGGATCGGGGCGAGCAGAGATTGGCGAAATCCGACGCGGTCTGCTGAACCGTCTCGCGAAAAGTGTCTGCGGGCAACATTCGGACGAGGCCAAGCCGCTCGGCTTCCGCCGCCTCGACGACGCGCCCCGAAAGAAGAAGGTCCGCGGCATTCATCGGCCCGATGAGCTGACGTAACATCCAGGCGCTGCCGTGTTCTGCGATGAGGCCGCGCCGGGCGAAAGATGTCGTCAGCTTTGCACCCGCGGCCATGAAGCGCAATCGCAATACAACGCGATGCAAAGACCAACACCTGCGATGGCGCCATTGATGCCCGCAATGATCGGCTTGGGGACGGCGAGCAGGTAGCTGTATCGCTGCGCCAGATCATCGTCACTTTCCGCGGGGACCACCGGGGGGGCGGCGCTCGTGTTTCCCGACGATGCGTCGGAGAGGCGTCCCATGTCGGCGCCGGCGCAGAAGCCCCGGCCCGCGCCGGTGATCACGATCGCGCGCACGCCGACGTCCTCGGACGCGATCGTCATCAGGCGGCGCAGCTCGCTCTCCATGACCGACGTCCAGGCGTTCATCTTGTCCGGCCGGTCGAACGTGATCGTCGCAACACGATCGGACACTTCGAACTTCATCTGTTCGGCGGAAACCATTGGCGACCTCTGTTGGCGAGCGCCTTGTAGCAAACACGAGGATTCCGCGAAATAACTTTCGTCCACGGGAAAACTTTTCTATCTATGTGAAAAAGAAAGCGAGGAAATATGTCCAAAGAGGTCATCAAGACGGCCAAGCGGCTGTTCGAAATACTGGAATATTTCGATGAAGTGCAGCGACCGTTGAGTCTCAAGGAGGTCGCGTTGCGCTTCGGCTATCCCGTCTCCAGCGCGTCCGCGGTCCTCAAGAGCATGGTGGTGCTCGGCTATGTCGATTTCGACCGCTATTCGCGGACCTACATGCCGACGATGCGGATCGTTCAGCTCGGACACTGGGTGCAGGGCGCGCTTTTCGGCGAGCGTGGAATTTCGGCGCTGGTCAACCACCTCAACAAGGAAACGGAAGAGACCGTCAGCATCGCAACGCAGAGTGACCTGTACATGCAATATATCCATGTTCAGCCATCACCGCGCACGATCCAGTTTTCGATCAGACCAGGGACGATCCGGCCCCTCGCGCGCTCGGGCCTTGGATGGATGCTATTGAGCGCCCGTTCGGATGATGTGGTCGAGAAGCTCGTGCGCCGCATCAACTTCGAAGAAGAGGACCGAAAGAAGAAGGTCGACCTGAAGGAGCTGATGCAAAAACTCCGTAAGATCCGCAAAGATGGCTACGTCATCTCCCTTCATACCGTTACAGCCGGTGCTGGAGTGATTGGCATGTTGCTCCCGGAGCGGCGTCATGGTCGCATCCTGGCGATTGGCGTCGGGGGCCCGGTTGAACGGCTGGTTTCCAAGCGAACGCAGATCCTCAGATCGTTGCGCGAAGGCATCGACAAATTCGTCTCAAGGGAGGACCTCACACCTGCGACGAAAGCCCGCGACTAAGCAGTTCATTTTCACATATCTGTAAATATCAACGCATATCTGTAATGCTCTAGCTTTCAGCATCGGCTCGGCACATTGTCCTCCCACTCCACGCCCCGAATGCGCGGAGATACTAAGATGGTCAATAAGGGTGGGATCGTGCAGGAGAAGGTCGTCGATCTGAAAACCAGGGATGGGGTGATGAACACGTATGTGTTTCATCCTGACCGTCCAGGACCGTTCCCTGTCGTCATCTTCTATATGGACTCGGTCGGTGTCCGCGAGGAGCTGTCAGACATGTGTCGGCGTCTCGCGACGGTCGGCTACTACGTCATCATGCCGAACATGTATTACCGCATGGTCCGCTGCGTTGATCTCGACGCCAATCGCCTGTGGGACCCGGCTTGCGTGGACAAGCTGGAGCTGATGTGGAAGCTCAACCGCCATCTCACCAACACGATGGTGATGGAAGACACTCAGGTCATGTTCGACTTCCTCGCCAATGAGGAGGCTGCGCGACAGGGCAAGACGGGATGCGTTGGCTATTGCATGAGCGGCCGCTACGTCTATCGCGCGATGGGCGTGTTTCCGGATCGCATGGCCGCAGGCGCGTCTGTCTATGGTGCTCGGCTCGTCACCGACCAACCAGATTCCGCACATCTCGTCACGGACAAGATCAAGGGCGAGATCTACTTTGCCCTCGCCGAACACGATCACTACGCACCGCCCGAGATGCTGGAGCAGGTGTCGCAGGCAATTAAGACGGCCGGTATTAACGGACGGTTGGAATACTATCCAGAAGCCGAGCACGGTTTCGCGTTTCCAAGCCGGCGCCTCTACCACAAGGCCAGCACTGAGCGACATTGGGAGCGCCTGTTCGATCTCTTTCAGCGCAATCTGAATTGAGTTCGAACATCTGAGCCGACCTGCATTCAAGGAACCCGCCGGGGCGTCGCAGCGCGTCCGGCAGAAAATCATAAGGGAAGAACGATGAAGCTTGCGGATCGTATAAAGGTCATGTTTTCGGCAGGGGCCGTCGTGGCCACCACTTTGCAGCTCGCTTACGCGCCCAGCGCGATGGCTGCGGACCCGGTAAAGATCGGCCTTGCGCTGCCGCTGAGCGGCGCGGCAGCGACTTACGGACAAGAGCTGCAGCGCGGCGCCGAATATGCAGCGGACCTCATCAATCAACGCGGCGGCATTCTCAGTGGCCGGAAGCTCGAGCTGGTTTTCGAAGACGAAAAAGGCACTCCGCAGGGCGGAGTCGCAGCGGTCCAGAAGCTGATGTCCGTCGGGCGCGTGAAGGCGATTACCGGTGGGACCAATAGCTCGGTCGTGCTCGCGGAATCTTCCGTGACGAAGAAGCGGATCCTGCAGGTGAACGCGGGCGCACAGGCCGATGCCATCACCGATCAGGGCAGCCCCTGGCTATTTCAAATCAACAATACCGTCTCGCTGAATTCGGAGGCGTTTAACGCCTATATCGTCAAGACGTTGAAGCCGAAGACGGTCGCCTACATGGGCGAGAATTCCGAGTTCAACAAAACTGTTCTCGAGAAGCTCAGAGAGAGCCTCAAGTCGGCTGGCATTGAGCTGGTCAGTACATCAACCTACGACGCGGAGACGAACGACTTCACGTCGATCCTCACCAAGATCAAGGCAAGCAATCCGGACATGATTTACGTCGCCGACGCCTATCCGGCGCGCGCTGCTCAGCTCTGGAAGCAGGTGCGCCAAATCGGTGGCTTCAAGACTGAGGTGATGTCGCCAGGCGTTGTGACGCCGGGCATGATCAAACCCTCAGAAGGCGCCATGAATGGCGTTATCACGGGTGAGATTTTCATGGCGTCCGATCCGGGGCCGGACGGGAAAGAATTCGTCGAGAATTACCAGAAGAAGTTCAACAGTGTCCCGGGCAAAGGCGAACTGGTGATCTTCGAAGCGATCAACCTGATTGCGTCCGCGATGGACAAGGCCGGCACCGATAGCGACTACGACAAGATCTCCAAGGTCATTCGCGAAGGCGCCTGGCAGAGCCCGCGTGGCCTGCTGAAGTTCGACGAAAAGGGCAGGGCGCGCGCGCCGTACTTCTACATTCAGCGGGTCGAGAACGGGGCTGTCGTTCAGCTCGAGCGCGTCAGCTCGAACTGAAGATCGACCGCAGATCAAAGTAGAAGGTACGTCGCCTTTGGAACTTCTGGCTCAAACCCTGGTCAACGGATTGGTGCTGGGCGCCGGCTATGCCGTCATCGCCGTCGGCCTGACGCTGATCTTTGGAATCGTGGGCATCGCAAACTTTGCCCATGGCGCGTTCTTCGCCATGGGCGGCTACGCCTGCTATTTGCTGACGTCGCAAGGCCTGAGCTATTTGGCCGCTGTTCCGCTGTCCGTCCTGATAGTCGTGATCATCGGAGCGCTGACCGAATGGATTGTCATCAGGCGAAGCCTCTACGGAGACTCACATCACGGCTCGTTGATCGTGACCTTCGCGCTCGGTCAGGCGGCGGTGGCCGGACTGATCCTGATCTTCGGGCCGGATCCGCTTCCTGTGCCGTCGCCTTTAGGGCAGAGCACGATGCGATTTTTCGGGATCTTCGTCACTTCGCAGCGCGCTTTCATCTTCGTTTTCTCGGTGCTCGTGCTCGGTGCCCTTGGCCTGTGGCTTCGTCTGAGCATCAAGGGTCAGCAGGTCGTCGCGGTTGCCCAGAACGCGCGCGGTGCGCTTTATTCCGGGATTGACGTGCCCTGGATACGCGCGCTTGCCTTTGTGCTCGGGGTCGCCGCGGCGGGTCTTGCCGGTGCCCTGCTGGCGCCGATCACGACGATCTATCCGACCATGGGATATAGCGCCCTGATCGTCGGATTTACTGTCGTGATCCTCGGCGGCATGGGCAGTATTCCCGGCGCGATGCTGGGAGCGCTTCTGATCGGTGTCGCCAACGCGCTGTTCGAAACTTATGTCTCGGTCTCCTGGACGCCCGCGTTGGGCTGGGCGCTTGTCATCGCCACGCTGCTGTTCCGTCCACAGGGACTGCTTGGTCAACTCCAGCAGCATCGGCACTAGTATGGCGACCCAGGACTTCGGCACGATGATCGACAGGAAGCAGCTCGCTGTCTCGGACAGGGAAAGGTCTGCACGCACCGCGCGGGAGGCCTCCTACGTCGCCTGCGCCCTCATTGTCATCGCCGTGTTCGCTTACACCTTCACCGACCCGTTTGTGGTAACTCTGGCAGGCTATACCTGCGCGTTCGCCTTGTTTGCCTTGAGCATCAACATCATCCTCGGCGGTGTCGGCGAAGTCCCGCTTGGCCAATGCTTGTTCTTCGGTGTCGGGGCTTATGGCGCGGCGATCGGAATGGGCAAACTGGGGCTGCCTTTCGAGGTCTCGGTGCTCATCGCGCTCGTCTTGTCCGTAGTGCTGGCCGCGATCATCGGCGTCATTACGCTGCGCCTGACCGGTGCGTATTTCTCGATCGTCTCGTGGGGGCTTACCGGCGTCGCCATGGTAGCGGCGACAAATCTCGAGGAAATTACCGGAGGTCCGCTCGGTCTGTTCGGGTTCCCGCCAATCGAGATCGGTCCACTTCAATTGTCGGATCCGCAAACCTACTTCGCGGTCACGGCCACTATTCTCCTGCTCGCAATCCTTTTTCTCGTAGCCCTGCGCCGGTCTCCCTTCGGCGCCGCGATGGAGAGTGTGCGCCAAAATCCCCATCTCGCCCGCTCGGTGGGCGTCGATGTCGCGCGTGTCCGGCTGAAGGCATTTATGCTGAGCGCGCCGTTCGCTGCGCTGGCCGGCGCTCTGGCTGTTCCCTACAGCCAGATCGTGACACCCGAGGTGTTCAGCGTTGCAAACACTGTGGACGGACTCTTGATGGTACTGCTGGGCGGCGCTCAGCTTGTGGTCGGTCCCGTCATCGGTGCAGCAATGTTCACGTTGATTCCGCAGGCCTTGAACCTCGATCCGAACATAAGGATCCTGGTGTTCTCGTCGATCATCATTCTGATCATGATGTTTGCCCCAGGCGGTCTGCATCAATTGGGTGTCGTCCTGCGGGATCGGTTCGGAGGGAAGACAGATGACGATCGCAGTCGCTGAGCGTCCGGCCGTCTCGGCCCGGGATATCGTCAAGCGGTATGGAGGCGTGACGGCCTTGAACGGCGTCAGCCTCGACGTTCAGGAAGGCGAGATTTTCGGCATCATCGGTCCGAATGGCGCGGGCAAGTCGACGTTGTTCGACATCCTCTGCGGTATCACAGCCCCGACAAGCGGATCGATCCGCATCATGGGCAGCGAGATCGCGGGGATGCCGCCGCACCACATCGCGCGCTCGGGTGTCGCCCGAACCTTCCAAAGGACAGCGGTGTTCGCCGAAAGCACGGTGCTCGAAAATCTCCTGTTCGGGCGCCATGCAAGCTTTCACCACGGGGTGCTGGGACGGATCGTCGGTAGCAAGTCGTATGCGGAAGATCAGCGGGCTTTCGAGGCCGGCGTCGAGGAGGTGCTCGCGCTGATCGGCCTCGACGGCGAGCGGCACCGCAAGGCCGGCGTGCTGGCCTATGGTGTGCAGCGCCGGCTCGCCGTCGGCATCGCCTTGATGTCCGATCCCAAGATCATGTTCCTCGACGAGCCCGCAGCCGGCATGAACGGCCGCGAGACTGCCGATTTCATCGCGCTGATCCGTGCGATAGCCCCGGGGCGGACGATCCTGATCGTCGAGCACGACATGGCCGTCATCCGGCAGCTTTGCGGCCGCGCGCTCGTCGTCGTCGACGGCACGCCGGTCGTGGTAGACGCGCCACATCACGTTCTCAATCATCCGGAGGTCGTGACCGCATATTTGGGGGCTGACGATGACGAGTGACGGCACGCTGCTGACCGTCAAGGACGTCTCGGCAGCTTACGGCAAGGTCGTTGCCCTCCGCGGAGTCTCGCTCTCGGTCAATCGCGGCGAGATCGTCGCCATCCTCGGCGCCAACGGCGCCGGCAAGACCACGCTCCTGAATGCCATCTCCGGCGTTCTGCCGATCACCGCGGGCCGCATCGAATTCGCCGAACAGCGCATCGATGGGCGCAAACCCTGGACGCTCAGCCGCGCGGGCATCAGCCACGTCCCCGAGGGACGCGAGATATTTCCGTCGATGACTGTCGAAGCGAACCTGAAGATCGTCGACGCGTTCGGCAGTGGCCCCGTGTTCTCGGTCGAAGACGTGCTGAACATGTTTCCGCGCCTGCGCGAACGTTTCCGGCAGGCGGCCGGAAATCTCAGCGGCGGTGAGCAGCAGATGCTGGCGATCGGCCGCGGCTTGATGGCGCGTCCGCGGCTCATCCTGTTCGACGAACCGTCACTCGGTCTGTCGCCGTTCTTCTCCAAATTCGTGCTCGGCGCGATTGGAGCGCTGCGGGCCAAAGGCCTCTCGGCGCTTCTGGTCGAGCAGAACATGCGCGCGGCGCTCAAGATTGCCGACCGCGCCTATGTCCTCAGAGTGGGCTCGATCGTGCGCGAAGGAACGGCCGGCGAAATCGCCGATGCCCCTGATATCCAGGAAGCCTATCTCGGCGCTTAGCGCAATCAGTTCGTTGCAGGGATTTGAGACAGACACATGCAAGGTCGACGCAATCTTCCACTCGATGGCCTCACGGTCATCGATCTCGGGCAGGTTTATCAGGGGCCGTACGCGACCTACCTGATGGCCAAGGCCGGCGCCAAGGTGATCAAGGTCGAACCGCTGGCCGGTGAGCCGGTGCGTCAGCGCGACAGCGTCAGCCGCGGCTCGGGCGCGCCGTTCGCGATGCTCAACGGCCACAAGAAGTGCATCACCCTCGATCTGAAATCCGCGAAAGGCAAGGAGATCCTCAAGCGTCTGGTCAAGGACGCCGACGTCCTCCTGGAAAACTACGCACCGGGTGTGATGGATCGTCTGGGCATCGGCTGGTCCGTGCTGCACGAGCTCAATCCCCGATTGGTCTACGCATCGGGATCCGGTTACGGACTGTCGGGTCCGGATAAGGACAATCTGGCCATGGACGTGACGGTTCAGGCCGTGTCAGGCTTGATGAGCGTCACCGGCTTTCCAGATAGTCCGCCCGTCAAGGCCGGCCCGGCCCTGGTCGACTTCATGAGTGGAATTCACCTCTATGCCGGGGTGGTGACGGCGTTGTACGAGCGGCAGATCACGGGCGTCGGCCGGCTGGTGGAAGTGGCGATGCAGGAGGCCGTGTTTCCCGCGCTCGCCTCGAACCTGGCGTACATGTACGACATCGGCAGGGCACCGCCGCGCACCGGCAATAGACACGGGGGGCTCTCCGCGGCGCCTTACAACGTCTATCCGGCAAGCGACGGCTACATCGCGATCATTGCGACCAACGACAAGCATTGGGGCAATCTGCTGCAAGCGATCGGACGGACTGAACTCGCGGACGATCCGCGATTCCGCGACAAGGTCGCGCGCGTTCGCAACATGGACGAAACCGACCAGTTGATCGCGGACTGGAGCTCGAAGATCACCCGCGAGGAGGCCTGCGCGGCCCTGGCGAAATTCAAGGTTCCGTCCGCGCCGGTCCGCGACCTCGAAGAGGTCTGCAATGACCGGCATATGCATGCGCGCGGGATGCTGGAATGGCTCGAGCATCCGCAATTCGGACGGATCGTGATTCCGGACAGCCCGATCCGCATCCACGGTGCCGACAGGCTGCCGGCCGCGATCTCCTCCAGATTGGGTGCGAACACCGACGAGGTACTGTCGTCTATGCTCGACATGTCGGAATCCGAAATCGCCGTGCTCCGAACCGAGGGCGTAATCGGCCCGCACCCTTCATCCACCTAACGAGAGAATGACGATGTCAGCTTCGGAAACCCTCGTCGTCGAAACTGCCGCGCGTGTCCTTGCGGATTTGGCCGATCCGCAGACCATTGTCCAAAGCCGCGACGATGCCTGGAAGGTACCGCTCTGGTCGTCGCTTCAGGAGATCGGGCTGGACCTTGCCTGGGCTTCCGAGACCGCTGGCGGGGCAGGGGCGTCGCTTGACGATGGCTTCGGCATCATTCGCGAGGCCGGCCGCGCGGCATTGGGAGTGCCACTCGCGGAAACGCTTCTCGCCGGGTGGCTGCTGGATCGTGCGGGTCTGACCGCGCCGGGCGGCCCGATGACGGTGGCGCCGGTGCGGCCGAAGGATCATCTCACGCTCGACAAGGCCGGCCGCGTCAACGGCCGGGCCCGCATGGTGCCCTTTGCAAGCGATGTCGAGCATCTCGTCGTTCTGGCCACCGGAGACGACGGGCCGTCAGTGGCTCTGGTCCGAACGGCCGATTGCAAGCTGAAGCCCGGCAAAAGCCTGGCGGGCGATGCGCGCGACACCGTGGAGTTCGCGAACGTGCTGCCGGTTCATCGTGCGCGCCTGAAGGAATCGGGAGCGCGCGAGAAGGACGTCCTCCTGCTGATGGGCGCAGCTGTGCGAGCGCAGCAGATTGCAGGCTCTCTGGACAGGATCCTCGAACTCTCCGTTCTTTACTCGCAGCAGCGTGTGGCGTTCGAGAAGCCGATCTCGAAATTCCAGGCGATCCAGCACAGCCTCGCGCGGCTCGGTGGAGAAGTTGCTGCGGCAGCGTCCGCTGCGGCGTCAGCGGCTGATACCATCGTCAATACCAGCTTCGATGACGACGCCGCATTGCTGGAGATCGCAGCGGCCAAGATCCGTTGCAGCGAGGCTGCGGAGGTCGGGACAGGCATTGCCCATCAAGTGCACGGCGCGATCGGCTTCACTGACGAGCATATCCTGCACCGGTTCACGCTCCGTCTGCTGTCGTGGCGGGATGAGTTTGGCGACGAAACGTTCTGGAGTCTCAAGCTCGGCGAGCTCATTGCAGCCAGAGGTCCCCGGAAACTCTGGCCCCTGCTGGCCTCTCGCTGAAAGGAGCCGCGATGTCCCTCATTCATTTCGATGCCATGCGCCTGCCGGCTCATTGCCAGGAACTGCGCAAGGAGGTCCGGGCGTTTCTGGAAAGCGAGATCGCTGCCGGCACGTTCGATCCGGACAGGCCGGAGGTCGGCGACAAGAACGCGGACGAGTTCTCGCGCCGCGTCGGCGCGAAAGGCTGGATCGGCATGACGTGGCCGAAGAAATATGGCGGTCAGGAGCGCAGCTTCCTCGAGCGCTATGTCGTCACCGAGGAGATGCGCATCGCCAATGCGCCCGTGCGGCGCTTCTTCGTCGCGGACCGGCAGAGCGGCCCGACCCTCATTCGATACGCCCATGAAAAGATCAAGCAGGACGTCCTTCCCCGCATCATCCGCGGCGAGCTGTTCTTCTGCATCGGCATGAGCGAGCCCAACTCCGGCTCGGACCTGTTCGCGGCAAGCACGAAGGCGACCAAGACGGACGGCGGCTGGCTGATCAACGGAACGAAGGTTTGGACGAGCAGCGCGCACATTGCGGACTACATGATCGGCCTGTTCCGGACCTCGGGTTCGACTAAGGAGAACCGGCGGCACGGCCTGACGTCGTTCCTGGTCGACATGAAGACGCCGGGCATCACCTGCCGGCCGATCGGGCAGATGAGCGGCCAGCGCGACTTCAACGAGGTCGTGTTCCAGGACGCTTTCATCCCGGACGATCACGTCATCGGCGAGGTCGACGGTGCCTGGAAGCAGGCAACCAGCGAGCTGGCCTATGAGCGCTCCGGCCCTGAACGGTTTCTCGAAACCTACGACGCGCTGCTTGCTCTCACTCACGCGGCGGGCGCGAAACCGGACGTGCGCGTGACCGTCGGCATCGGTCGGTTGGTCGCGCAGTTGCACACGCTGCGCCGCATGTCGGTCTCGGTGGCTGGGATGCTCGAAGCAGGCCGTGAACCGGTTGTGGAGGCCGCGATCGTCAAGGACCTCGGCACGGTGTGGGAGCAGGGCCTGCCGCACCGGGTTCGCGAGCTCGCCTCGTTGCTCGACCTCGAGGACGACGAGGAGGACACCTTCCGCAACAAGCTCGACTTCGAGCTCAAGATCGCACCGAAGCTGACAATCCAGGGCGGCACCACGGAAGTCCTGCGCGGCATCATCGCGCGCGGATTCGGACTTCGCTGATCAAGAAAAGGGAATCTGACACCACATGAGCACTGATATCGCGGTTACCACGCAGGGCCACGTCGCAATGATCGAGATCCAGCGGCCGCCGCTGAACTATTTCGATCTTCAGCTCATCCGCGACATCGCCGATGCGCTCGAAAAGATCGATGCAAACAGCGAGATCCGGTCCGTCGTTCTTGCCGCGCAGGGCAAGGCGTTCTGTGCCGGCGCGGATTTCAATACGCCGGCCCGGGACGCGCCGGCCAGTGGCGACCAGCGAGACGGCGGCCACCTCTATATCGAGGCCGTCCGCATCTTCCGGAACAGGAAGCCGATCGTCGCAGCGGTGCAGGGCGCCGCGATCGGTGGCGGCTTTGGCCTCGCGATGTCGGCGGATTTCCGTGTGACCTGCCCCGAGGCCCGGTTTGCCGCGAACTTCACGCGCCTTGGCTTCCATCCGGGCTTCGGACTGACCGTCACCCTGCCGGAAGCCATCGGCAAGTCGAACGCCGAGCTGATGTTCTACACCAGCCGGCGCGTCACCGGTGAACAGGCGCTGGCGATGGGATTGGCCAGCGTGCTGGTTCCTCAGGACCAGGTTCGCGCGGCCGCCATGTCGCTCGCGCAGGAGATTGCCGAATGCTCGCCGCTCGGCCTGCTGTCCACCCGTGCGACGATGCGTGCCGGACTGGCGGACCGCGTCAAGAAGGCGACGGACCATGAACTCGCCGAGCAGAACCGTCTGCGCGTGACGGACGATTTCCGTGAAGGCGTCAAATCCACGGCGGAGCGCCGATCCGCCAATTTCACCGGCAAGTGAGGGGGCAAAATGATCGAGAAGCTCGAAAAATTGCCGGATGGCAGCGCTGATTGCCACGTCCACATCTATGGGCCGTTTGATCGTTTCCCGGTCGACTATTCCGGCAAATTTGCTCCGAAGCAGGAATTCCCGGTCGAGATGCTATTCGAAGTCTGGAAGTCGATCGGCATTTCGCGCGGCGTGATCGTCCATGCAGGCAATGCCGGCTCGGATAATGAGGTGACGTTCGAGGCGTTGAAGCGTTTTCCGGACAAGCTGCGTGCAGTCGCTATCCTCAATCAGGACGTGACCGACAAGCGGTTGGACGAGTTGACCGATGCCGGCTTCAAGGGCGTGCGCATCAATCTCCTGTATCAGGACGGCAAGCCTGTGTTGTCGGGCGGCGGCATGAATCTGGACGACCTGAAGGCCTTGGCGCCGCGCATCGCCGAGCGTGGCTGGCACGCGCAGCTCTGGATCGAGACCGGCGATCTGCAGCAGCTTGCGCCGGAGATCGAAAAGCTCCCGCTCGACTTCGTCATCGACCACCAGGGCCGCACCATGGCAGACAAAACTGTCAGTTACAGCGGCTACCAGTGGTTCTGCGACCGCGGCCTCAAGAGCGGCCGCTATTGGTGCAAGCTGTCTGGCGCGGACCGCAACACGCGCATTGGCAGCCCGTACAAGGACACCGAGGACTTCATGAAGGCGCTGGTTGCCGCCAACCCGGACCGGCTGGTCTGGGGCAGCGACTGGCCGCATGTCGGGCACGCAGAAGACGCCGTCCCGAAGGAGTCCGTGCTGATGGATCTGTTCAGGCGTTGCGTGCCTGACGAAGCCGTCCGCAAAAAGATCCTGATCGACAATCCGACCCGGCTCTACGGCTTCTGATCGCCGAGAGCTGCAAAAAGATCACGCCGGGCTGGGCCCGGCGGAATTCCTGGGCCGTAGAGCCACCGTCGAACTCGCAGTTGCGATAAGCACGTCGTTGGCGTCCCGCAGCTCGGCCTCCATGAAGCCGATGCTGCGGCCCTGCCGAACGACCTTGCCATGGGTGCGGTACAGGCCGGGATGCGCCGGAAGCAGGAATGCGACCTTGATCTCCAGGCTCGCGACCGTGATCAGGTATTCACCGCGCAGCAAGCTGGCGGTCGCCATGGCCGCATCGAGCCAGCCCGTGACGATTCCACCTTGCACGATGCCACCCTTGGGATGGCCTTCAGTGGAATGACAATGCCGCGGCTCGGCATGCCATTCGATCACGACGCGATCGCGTGTCTGATCGTAGGCGACAGCGCCGACGCCGAGCAACTCCCAAGCCGCTGGCCGTCGGGCCTCGGTCTGCTTGATCAAATCTTGGTACGACATGTCTGGTGATGGCTCGCATTGCTGGATGTTCACGAGGCGAGCCGCAGCACGCTCCGCAAACAATCAGCACAGGCAATGTCGCTGCGCAACCACCCCCGGCGGTTATCAGCTATCCGCCGCGATGCCTTTCTGCCATGTGGAGGGATTTCCGCCAAAGCCGCGGCGGGCCCGCTTTTCGAGCCAGTAACCCATTTGCGGCGGGACCGCGCTGAAAGTCGGGTCGACGCCGAGTTTCTGCGCCGCATCCATCGCCCAGTTCGGGTTGTGGATGAACTCGCGGCCGACGGCGACGAGGTCGGCCTTCTTGTCCTGAAGGATCGCTTCGGCCTGGTCGCCGTGAATGATGAGACCGACTGCCATGGTCATGATATCGGCTTCGCGGCGGATATAGTCCGCGAACTGGACCTGATAGCCGTACTCGTTGAGGCGGAAGAAGTTGGGGACCTTGCTGTTGAGCCCGCCGGTGCTGCAGTCGATGACATCGACGCCCTTCGTCTTGAGGATGCGCACTAGCCTGGCGTTCTCCGTCGGACCCCAGCCGGCCTCGTCCTCTATCGACAGGCGGACGAACAACGGCTTCGACGCCGGCCAGTTGGCGCGCACGGACTCGGCGACCTCGATGGCAAACCTCATGCGGTTGGCTTCGCTGCCGCCATAATCGTCCGTGCGCTGGTTCGCTTCCGGCGAGAGGAACGAATGGATCAGATAACCATGGGCGGCGTGCAGCTCGACGACGTCGAAGCCGGCCCGATCGGCGCGCGCGGCCGCCTTGCCCCAGGCGTCGATCGCATCGGGAATTTCGCTGCGCTCCAGCGCGCGGGGCGTGAAATAGCCGTTGCCGAACGCAAGCGCGCTCGGACCGATCAGGTCCCAGCCGTCAACGTCATCGACGTCAGCAAGGTCCTGGGCGGAGAGGGTGCCATCTCCCTCCCAGGGCCGCCGGGCCTTTCCTTTCCGGCCGGTATGACCGAGCTGGATGCCGGCTGTGGCGCCGTTCGACTTGATGAAGCTCGCGATGTCACGGAGCGGAGCGATGAACTTGTCGTCCCAGATGCCGAGGTCTCCGACCGTTCCGCAGCCGCGGCGCTCGACCTTGGTCGACTCCACGATCACCATGCCGGCGCCGCCTGCGGCGAACTTGCCCGCGTTGGCGATATGCCAGGCGGTCGGAAAGCCGCGCTCCGCAACGTATTGCAGCATCGGCGGGACCACGATCCGGTTCTTGAATGCGACGTCCCGAATGCGTAGCGGCGAGAACAGCAGCGTTTCGTTCATCCCGGACTCCCTTGTTTGTTGCGGGGAAGATTAGGGGGCCGGTGTTCGCGTGCCAATGCGTGTCACTGACGGCGCAGCATTTCCATGGATGTGAAAAGGGACGCACGTTGACGACATCCGCGGCAGCGCCAGGCGGCAGCACTGCGTCCGCCGCCCGGCTTTCTCACAATACCTGGCGATCACGACTTCTTCATCAGCGAACACTTGCTTTGTTCGCGCGGAATGTTGGCGTCTTCGGCCGGGACGGTTGCGACGACGTCATAGAAATCCCACGGCGTCTTGGACTGCTCCACCGTCTTTGCCCGCAGCAGATAGTAGTCGTGGATGTGCATGCCGTCTTCGCGCACATAGCCCGTCTCCGAGAAGAAGTCGTTCACGGGCATTGAGCGGAATTTTGCTAGTACCGCAGCGGTGTCGAGCGTGCCGGCCGCCTGGACGGCCTTCAGGTAGTGCATGGTCGCCGAGTACATGCCGGCCTGAACCATGGTCGGCATGCGGCCGAGCTTGTCGAAGAACCGCTTCCCGAACGCGCGCGAGGCATCGTTGCGATCCCAGTAGAAGGCTTCCGACGTGTACAGACCCTGCATGTTCTTCAGGCCGACCGACTTGGCGTCGGTGATCTGAAACAGCAGCGCTGCAACTTTCATCTTGCTCTTGAGACCGAGCAAGCCGAATTCGTGAGCCTGCATCAGCGAGTTGGAGGTATCACCGCTGGCATTGGCGAGCGCCAGCACATTGGCGCCGGAGCTCTGGGCCTGCAGCAGGAAGGAGGAGAAGTCGCTGGTGTTGAAGGGGTGGCGCACCGAGCCGACGACCTTGCCGCCGTTCGCTTTGACCACAGCCGAAGCATCCGTTTCGAACGCATGACCGAAGGCATAATCGGCCGTCAGGAAGAACCATTCGTTACCGCCTTGGTTCATCAAAGCCTTCGCTGTGCTGCGCGCCAGCGTGTTGGTATTGTATGTCCACTGGAAAGTGTTGGGAGAGCATTTTTCGTTGGTGATCGTCGAAGCGCCCGCCGACGACACAATCATCATCTTGTTCTTGTCGCGGACGAGGTCCGCCAGGGCCAGCGCGACCGCGGAGTTGCCGATATCGAGAATGACGTCGACGTTTTCGGTATCGATCCATCGCCTGGCGATGCCCGAAGCAATATCCGTCTTGTTCTGGTGATCGGCGAAAGTGAGCTCGATCGGCTGTCCCAGCAGCTTGCCGCCGAAATCGGCGATCGCCATTTTGGCGACTTCGACCGCCGCAGGCCCGGCGGCATCCGCATACTGCCCCGACTGATCGTTGAGCACGCCGAGCTTGACCGGCTTCGATGCAGGCGCCTGCGCGTGAGCCGAAGCAAGGCTCAGGAAAACCATCGATGCTGCCAGCGCACTTTTCATTTCTTCACTCCCTTTGGAAATGTCTGTTTCTTGAACTTCGATTGATTTCGCGACGAGATCCGCGCGAGCGAGGTCTTATTCGGCCGCCTCGCGGTATCGCTCCACCCCGTCCAGGCTTTCGCCATTTGCTCGAAGGGCGCCGCCCCATTTCGCCAGCCACCAGCCATATTGCTCGGGCCATTTTTCGAAATTGCCGGTCAACCCGAAATGCTCTGCGGCGTGGAGAGCCCAGAACGGATCGTAGAGCATCTGGCGGGCGAGGAAGATGAGATCGGCCCGCCCGTCCTGCAGGACTTTCTCGGCGAAGTCAGGGGTCCGGATCATGCCGACGGCGCCGGTCGCAATGTCGGCGTCACAGCGAATGCGTTCGGCAAAGGGTACCTGGTAGCCGGGACCGCGGCCGAGATTGGCATTGGTCGATCCGGCGCGCAGATTGCCGCCCGTCGAACAGTCGACCAGATCGACGCCCAGCTTTTTCAATTCGCGGGAGAAGACAACGCTGTCCTCGATCTCCCAACCGCCGTCGATCCAGTCTGTCGCGGATATGCGCACGAACAACGGCGTGGATGAAGGAAGCGCAGCCCTTACGGCGCGCGTCACTTCGAGCGGAAAACGCATCCGGTTTTCGAGCTTGCCACCATATTCATCGTTGCGGAAATTGGCGAGCGGCGACAGGAACGATTGCAGCAGGTAGCCGTGCGCCATATGAAGTTCGATGACGTCGAAACCCGCGAGCACGGCGCGCCGCGCGGTCGCGACGAAGGCATCGCGCACGCCCTCGAGACCTTGCTTGCTGAGAGGAATAGGGGTCTGAAAACCATCGGAGAACGCGACATCCGACGGGCCCGTGGGCACCCAGGTTTCCTCGCCCATCTCGATATCGCGGTCGGTCAGATGGCTGTTGCCCCGGAACGCGCGCTGCTGGCTGGATTTGCGTCCGCCGTGATTGATCTGGATCGCGGCTTTTGAGCCTCCGGATTTGATGACATGAACGATCTGGCGCATGCCGTCGATCTGGCCGTCTTCCCATAATCCGGGATCGCCGTTGGTGATGCGCCCCTTCCGGGTGACCGATGTCTGCTCTACGAAGACGAGACCGGCGCCGCCTTGGGCGAACTTGCCGTAGTGAACCAGATGGAACGGCGTGACGTAACCGTTCACGGCCGAATACATCCCCATCGGCGAGACGACGATGCGGTTGCTCAGCTCGACGCCACGGAATGCGATGCTTTCAAACAGCTTGACCATTGTGATCTCCCCCTGAATTTCGCGGACCGAGACATTCGCCCCTCGATGTTCGTCATGCTTGTGCGATGGCGCCGGCGCGGCGGAGCGCATCGATCTCGCCGTCGGACAGGCCGAGATATTGCGACAGCACTTCGCCATTGTGCTGACCGAGACGCGCGGACGGGATGTAGTCCGGCGCCGCTGTATCATGCAGCACCAGCGGACTGCGATGAACGAGGATGTCGCCGTATTCGGGATGGGCGATCTCGCGCAGCATGCCGCGGGCGTGGAGATGCTTGTCTTCGGTCACCTCGCGCAGGTCGCGAACCGCGGCGCAAGGAACCCGGTTGGCGCGGCAGAGCTCGGTGATCTCGTCGCGCGTGAGCTGCGAGGACCAGTCGGACACCATCTGGTCGGTCAGGTCGATGTGCTTCAAACGGTCAAGCACCGTCTTGAAGCGCACGTCGTCGGCCAGTTCCGGCCGCCCCATCGCGCGCGTCAGTCCAGTCCAATGGGATTCGTTGACGCTGATGATGGCGACGTGGCCGTCGGATGCGGGGTAGACATTATAAGGCGCCTCGGCCAGTCCGCCGTGACGGTTGCCCGTGCGGGGAGCCGCCGCCTTGCGATTGAAGACATCGGCCAGATTCGAGGCCATTGCCGGATAGACGGTCTCGACCATCGCGATCTCGACCAGCCGGCCGCGGCCGCTCTTCTCACGGTCGTAGAGCGCGGTGAGGATGCCCGCGTAAAGATGTACGCCGCTGATGAAGTCGGTGATAGCCGGGCCGGCCTTGACCGGCGGACCATCGGAAAAGCCCGTCACGCTCATGATACCCGACACGGCCTGCACCGTCAGGTCCATCGCCAGATTGTCGCGGCTCGGACCCGACAGGCCGTAGCCGGTCGCCGAGCCGTAGATCAGCCGCGGATTGATCGCGCTGAGCTCGGCATAGCCGATGCCCAATCGATCGAGCACGCCCGGCGCGTAGTTCTCAATCAGCACATCGGCCTTCGCCGCGAGCTCCTTCAGGACCCTGACTCCATCAGGCGACTTCAGGTTCAGGCTGATGTTGCGCTTGTTGGCGTTCAGCATCGCGAAGGGGACGGCGTTGCCCTTGCTGATGCGGGCGCGATGACGCACCGGCTCGCCGTTCGGCGGCTCGACCTTGATCACGGTCGCACCGGCCTGCGCCATCAGGAAGCCGGCATACGGACCCTGATACACCTGGCCGAGATCGATGACGATCACGCCGTCGAGCGGCAATGTTTTGTTATTGTCCAAAGTGTCCCCGGTCCTGTCAGAAATTGTAGAGCCGCGCCGGATTGGCGATCAGGATCTTTCGGCGGGTGGCCTCATCAGGTACGCATTCGTGCAACAGACGAAGCAGGTCCTGGAGGTCGGGCATCGTCTCGGCGCTGTGGCCGACATGGGGCCAATCGCTGCCCCACACGACCTGGTCGGGCCCCGCCCGAACGATGGCGCGCATGAAGGGCGCCGTGTCCGCATAGGGACGGCCGATGCGCGTGTTGCGGTCGGCACCGGATATCTTGGTCCAGTAACGCCCGGTCTTCAGCCGGTCGGTGAAGGCCCGGAAATCCGGGTGCTCGTGGCCCTTGTCAGCCATCGTCCGTGACATGTGGTCGATCACGTAGTCGAGTGGCAGCTTCTCGAGTTCGGCCGCGGCGGCGGCCAGATCCGAGCTCTCGATCCAGAGCTGGGCGTGCCAGCCGCGCTCCGCGATGCGAGGGGCGAGCTTGACCAGATCGTCGTAGCTGGTGCCGAGCGTCGAGACTGGCTTGCCGTCCTGCCGGATCATGGTCACGCGCACCGCCTTGAAGCCGGCGTCGGTGAGTTCATCGAGCCGCCGATCCGAGACGTCAGGCCGCAGGATCGCGACGGCGCGAAGCCTGTCGGGGTAGCGACGCAGCGCGTCGTAAGTGACGGCGTTGTCGTCTCCCGATCCGACCGCATGGACAATGACACCACGCGTGATGCCGAGCTTGTCCCAGATGACAAAGGCGTCTTCGATGGTGAACGGCTTCGCGGCGGTAAATCGTCCCTCGTCTCCCTGCGGAAAGCGATCGAAGGGGCCGTAGATGTGAAAATGACAATCGCAGCTGCCTTCAGGCAATCTGTAGTCCATGCAAGCAAATCCCTGTTCGGTCCTAATGTTGCCGCTGCTGCGCGCCGTGGCCCGGTCAGCGTCACCGACGTGAATGCGACGGTCGACATTCGAGGAGAATCGTCGGAGGAGGTTCAACTTGGCGACGGGACGCCCGCGCAGCGGCCAGTCGACATCAGTCGATCGCAGCATTCCATTCCCGGCTCCATGACGTCTCCCTGCAGCACGCCCACCGGTGTGTGTGACGTTTGTTTTTTGAGCGGCTATGACGCCGGGCCTCGTCGACCAGGAAGAACACTAGGAGCGGCGCGGCTCAGAGTCCATAAATTACATATATGTAGTTTCATTTCCATATATATGGAAGAACTGGTTGCGAGGGAGGCCGGAGAATTGGTAATGCTCGCAACGCTCAGGGACCGCTTGACGAGGGTCGTCCCATAGTGCGGAACTCTTTCCAATGTGTAAGCGATGGATTCCAGCATCAAGTCGGCCAAGCGGATCTTCGAAGTCCTCGAGTACTTCGAGGATGTGAAGCGCCCGATTTCACTCAAGGAAGTCGCGACCAAGTGCGACTATCCGACGTCCAGTGCCGCGGCCCTGCTGAAAAGCATGGCGATGCTCGGATACCTGTTCTACGACAGCTACAATCGCACCTATATGCCGACGATGCGCATTGCGCAGATGGGCCGATGGCTGGACACCGGGCTCTTCGGCGACAGCGCCATCCTTGCCTTGGTTGATTTCGTTCATGGGAAGCTCGACGAGCTTGTAAGCATCAGCACACAATCTGATCTGCATGCTCAGTACATTCACGCCCTGCAAACCAGCAAGCGCCTGCGCTTTGAAGTTAAACCCGGTGATGTCCGGCCGCTTGCGATCAGCGGAATCGGACGCACGCTGCTCAGTGGTCATACCGACGTTGAGATTGAACGGCTCCTGCGCCGCATCAATGCCGTTTGCCCGCCGGAAGAGCACTTCGAACTGAAAGCGTTGATGAAGATAATTAACGGCATCCGGCGCGACGGCTACATGTTTTCAAAGCACATCATCGTCCAGGATGCGGGTGTGATTGCAGTCCTGCTGCCAAAGCGCGACTTTGGACGCAATCTGGTCCTCGGTGTCGGCGGGCCGGTCTCCCGTCTTGAGGAGCGGCAGGACGAAATCCTAGCCTGTATCCGCGAAGGTGTTGCGCGGTTCCTGGCGTGAACTCGGATGATGGGCGCGCTCAGAGACTTTGAATGCACACTCGCGTTCGCCGCGACCCCAAATGCGTCAGCTTTGACCCCGAACCGAATCAAGAAGACGGCGTTTTCTGATGCGGAGCTTTCCTCCACTGCTGCCGGATAGCAGCGGGACGGGCACCTTTCTGTCTTTGACGGTATCTTGAAATCTCCGTGCCTGTGAGCCTGTATCAGTCTTGGATACGCAAGCGAGGGGCGATCCTGTCGATAGACCCCAATAGGTAGCGGAATTGCTAGCGCTTCGGGTCGATGAATTTTTCCTGTGAATTCAAGAGCAAAAATTTGCAGCGGGTATACCGGCGGCATTGCTCCGTCGGAGTTGAGAATTTCTTCTTAGAAATCAATGACGAGCCGGCGTGCTAAACGACTGAGTGGGGGTAGTATGGGCGGCGGCTGTCTCGCAATTTGGCGTGGTTTGGTGGGGAGGTTCTCACTTCCTTTCGTATTCGAGCGTTGACCCCACTTAACCTCGATCGGTGCGTGAATTCCACGTGCTTCCACGAGCAGAGTACCGTGGCGCATTATAGCGTGCAGAATAGCAAGAGCCACGAGAGGCGGAGCCTCGGAGTCACATCGGCTCGATGCCGATTTTCTTGATGATCCTCGCCCATTTCGCGGCTTCCGAGGCCATAAATTCCTTCAGGCCGTGCGGGTCCATCACCAGCGGCTCCGCGCCCTGTTCGACGAAGAGGGCGCGCACTTTCGGGTCGTTCACGGCTTCGGCCATCGCTTTATACAGCCTTTCGACGACGGCTTTCTCGGTATTCGCCGGCGCAAGCAGCGCGAGCCAGGCCGCGCTCTCGTAATTTTTAAGGCCGGCCTCGGCCGCGGTCGGCACATCCGGCAGCGCCGTCATGCGCTTGTCGCTGGCAACCGCGAGCGGACGTGCATCACCGCTTTTGATCAGACCGAGGACGTTCGGCAGGAGTTGGAAGCCGAGCGGGACCTGTCCGGCAATGAAGTCCGGCGTGTAGGCGGCGATGTTGCGGTAGGGCACGTGCGTCAGTTCGGCGCCCGTGAGCTGCTCGAAGTAGGCAGCCGACAGGTGTTGCGAGGAGCCGACGCCGACGGTCCCGTAGTTTAGCTCGCGCGGATGCGTCTTGGCGTAGTCGATCAGCTCGGCCAGCGATTTTGGCGGCAGCTTCGAGTTGATCACGATGACATTCGGCAGCGTCGCAAACAGACCGATCGGGGCGAGATCTTTCAGCGGATCGTAGGGGAGGTCCTTGTAGAGAGACTTGTTCGCGGCCAGCGGACCGGAGGTGCTCATCAACAAGGTGTAACCGTCAGGCGATGCATGAGCCGCCGCGGCGGTGCCGATATTGCCGCCGGCGCCGGGGCGGTTGTCGACCACGAAGGCCTGCCCGAGCGATGTGGACATTCGGTTGAGCAGGATGCGCGTGACGACGTCGCTGGCGCTGCCGCCGGCAAAGGGCACGAGCACTTGCACCGGCCGGGCGGGATACTCCTGTGCTCGTACAGTACGAAGTCCCGTGGCGGCGAGCGCTGCGCCCGCGCCAAACGACAGCAAGGACCTACGGTTGAGGCGAAAGCCGTTGGCGCACGGCGCCGTGCTGTCCGCGATCTTGCTGCGACCGAACCGTGTCATCTCGGACTGGACCTCCCTGTGTCTTGTTCTGCAAGACCTGGAATCGTCCGGGACAGGAGTCATCGGGATGAGCGCCAGGTTCGCGAGCTTCTGCGCCTGGACTGTAGTTAGCAGGCCATTCCGGCCGTGATGTCGGCTGGTCTCAAAACTTACCAGCGCGTCTCATTTTGCAGCGGGCGTGACATCTTGTCCGCGCGGAATTCTGCATTCAGGAGATCGCCTTCCGACTCGGTTTCCTGCGCTCCTTACGTGAGGGCGAAGTTGCGTTACCCGAGGCAGGCTCCACGAACCCGCTCGCCACGGCGGCGGCCTGCGCAAGATCCTGGCTGATGACATCGAGCACGGCCTTGGCTGCGACTGAGACGGCGCGCCTTGGGTGATGCACCCATGCAATCGAGCGCACGATCCTCTGCTCGTCGAAGCGATGCGCCCGGATGCTGCCGCTGGCGAGCGATTGCCGGAGCGCGATGGTCGGCAGCACCGTCGCAAAGTCAGTGGTCGCGATCACGTCGCAAAGCGCGGGCAGGGTGTCGAGCTCCAGCCGCGGGCGCAGGTCGATGCCGATTGCGGCGGCGTGCTCGTCGAGAATCAGTCGCAGGCCGTGGCGCTTGGAGGGCAGCACGAGGTCGACATTCGCGATGTGGTCGAAAGGCAGTTTTGCCGGCGGCCTGATCGGGCCGTCCTTGCGGCAGGCGAACACCATCTCCTCGTCCATCACATGATGCGCGGCCAGTGGCGTCTTGCGGCGCGGCACGTTGATGAGCGCGAGATCGAGTTGGCCGGTGTTGACCCAGTCGACCAGCGTCTCGGTGTAGCCCTCGCAGGCTGACAGCGTGATCTCGGGGTAGCGGCTCGCGACCGTCGCCGACGAGCTCGCCATGGTGCTCTGCGCCACCGAGGTGATGAGGCCGACCGAAACGCGGCCCGAGATGCGCCCGCCGAGCTGCGCCATCTCCTGCCGCGCATATTCGGCATCGCGCACGATCGGCGCCGTCAGCCGCACCAGCGCTTCGCCGGCGCTGGTCAGAGTCATGCCCTGGACGCTGCGGTCGAACAGTTTCTGGCCGAGCTCGGCCTCGAGCTTGGCGATCTGCATGCTCAGCGCCGGCTGCACGATGTTGAGCTGGCGCGCAGCCCTTGTGACGTTCTTCTCCTCGGCCAGGCACAGGAAATATTGCATTTGCCTGAGTTCCACGGGGCTGTCCTTCGTTCGCCGGTCTTGTCCTTTGTTATCATTTCAGATGATTGGTGACATAAGCAATCATTATTTGTTCTGATGGATGCGATTGCCTAGTCTGGTTATGGACCGCAGCCTCAAGGGCGCGTGCCCGAGGGAGCGAAACCAGACCTATGCAGGACTCAATGCCCAAGGGGATGATCATCGGCATTTCCGGCGCCTCCGGCGTCACCTATGGCGTGCGCCTGCTCCAGCTCCTGCGCAATGCCGGCGTCGAGACGCATCTGGTGATGTCGAAGACCGCCGAGCTGACCTTTGCCTACGAGACCGATCTGAAGATCGCGGAGGTGAGGGATCTCGCCAATGTCTGCCATGGGATCGACGACATGGCGTCCGCCATCTCCAGCGGCTCGTTCCGGACCGCCGGCATGATCGTGGCGCCGTGCTCGATGCGCTCGATGTCCGAGATCGCCTCCGGCGTGACCACGACGCTTTTGACCCGCGCCGCCGACGTCGTGCTCAAGGAGCGCCGGCGCCTGGTGCTGATGGTGCGCGAGACCCCGCTGCACACCGGGCATCTCAGAACGATGACGGCGCTCTCCGAGATGGGCGCGATCATCGCGCCGCCGGTGCCGGCCTTCTACGCCAAGCCCGAGAACCTCGAAGACATGGTGGAGCACACCGTCGGCCGCGTGCTCGACCTGTTCGACATCGATATCGGCGTCGTGCGCCGCTGGGGCGAGGACGAGGCGCTCAAGCGCCGCCCGCCGCAGCTGCGCAAGATCGCGCCCTGACCGTTAGACGCTAAGGATAAAGTTCATGCAAATGGAAAATCCGGCCAGGAAGAGCGCCACGGCGCAAGCCGATCTGCGCGGCTGGCTCGCTTACCTCGCTGAACGCGGCAAGCTCGCGATTGCCCGCGAGGGCATTGGCCTCGCCGATGAGCTCGCTGCCGTCGCCAAGCGGCTGGAGCGCGACAGCGCCGTGCTGTTTCCGCGCCCCGACGGGCACGAGATTCCCGTTGTCGCCAACCTGTTCGCCGGCCGCGACTGGGTGGCCGATTCCATCGGTGTGACCGAGGACGAGTTGTTGCCGGGGTTCCTCGCTGCCGCGAACCATCCGTTGCCGACGCATGAGGTGCCTACCGGGCCGGTGCAGGACGTCGTCCACGAAGACGTCGATCTGCTCCGCCAGCTTCCGGTGCCCAAGCACAATGAGCGCGACAGCGGTCCCTATATCACGGCCGGCCTGCTGATCGCGCGCAATCCCAAGACGGGCGTTCAGAACGTCTCGATCCATCGTTGTCAGATCAGCAGCAGGAACCGCATCGGCGTGTTGCTGCTGCCGCGGCATACTTTCTCCTATTATCGTCTCGCCGAAGAGCTGGGCCAGGCGCTGGAGATCGCGATCGTGATCGGCGCGCATCCGGCCTTGATGCTGGCCTCGCAGGCGATCGCCGCGCTGGACGAGGACGAGATGGCGATTGCCGGTGCGCTGTTAGGTGCGCCCGTCGATGTCGTGAAGTGCCGGACCAATTCGGTCCGCGTGCCCGCCCATGCGGAGATCGTGATCGAGGGGCGCATTCTCCAGGGCGTGCGTGAGCCCGAGGGCCCGTTCGGCGAATTCCCTCAATATTACGGTCCGCGCGCCAATCGCGAAGTGATCGAGGTCGATGCGATCACGCATCGCGCCAAGCCGATCTTCCACACCATCGTCGGCGGCGGTTTCGAACATCTCATCCTCGGCGGCGTGCCGCGTGAGGCGACGCTGCTGCAGCATCTGCGCCGCAGCTTTCCCAATGTGCTCGACGTCCGCCTGACGCGCGGCGGCACCTGCCGCTATCATCTCGCGATCATGATCGACAAGGCCAATGACGGTGAGCCCAAGAACATCATGATGTGCGCCTTCGGCGCGCATTACGACATCAAGCAGGTGATCGTGGTGGACAAGGATGTCGACATCTCCTCGTCCGACGAGATCGAATGGGCGGTGGCTACGCGCTTCCAGGCCGACCGCGACCTCATGGTCGTCGCCGGTGCGCTCGGCTCGAAGCTCGATCCGACCACCGACAACGGCATCAGCGCCAAGATGGGGCTCGATGCGACCGCGCCGGTCAGCGCGCCAGAGCTCGCCTTCAAGCGCATCCGCGTCAAGGGCGAGGAGGACGTCGATCTCGCCACCGCGTTGCAGGCCGACCCCAGTGCAGCGGTCGCGCGTCTGCTTGCGGAGGCGCGCGCATGAGCGGAGTACCACCCGCCTGCAACTTGCGTCTTTGTGCGCGGTTGGAATATGAAGCGGGTGCCGCTAATAGTGCCGCGCCAATGAAGCGATCATTTTGCAGCGCAATGCTGCCGGGAGGATGGAACTGATGTCGACGGCCCTGCGCATCGCTCATGGCGCTTTCGGCAGGGTCGCGCTGCTCGACATGGACCGTTCGCTGGTCCGCCACGCCCATCATCACTGTCACGTCCTGCTCAAGGTCGAGGGCGCGGACACGCAGTTCATGGTCGGCGACCAGGTGACGCCGCTGACTGATACAGCGGCCGTGCTGGTCGACGGCTGGAAACCGCATGCCTATGTGCATGACGCCAATCGTCCGCGCACGCTGATCATGGCGCTCTATATCGAGCCGGAATGGCTGAAGGAGTTCCGTCCCGGCTGGGCCGCAAGCGGCGCGCCCGGCTTCTTCGAGCGGCCCTCGGGCGAGGTGTCGCCGCGCATCCGCCAGCTCACGCTGCATCTGGCGGCTGAAATGATGGCGAATCCAGACGCCGTGCGCACCCACGTGCAGACGCTGTCCGACCTGATGATCGCGGTGATCGAGCGTTTCACGCCGTGGCGGAGCTTTCCGATTTCGATCCGCGGCATGAGCGCTGTGAGCTGCGACTGGCGCATCCGCCGCGCGATGGACGCGATGCGCGTGCAGGACTCTTACGGCAATGTCGATCAGTTCGTGAAGGGCGCAGGGCTCTCGCGCGCGCAATTCTTCCGCCTGTTCGAGACCTCACTCGGTATCTCGCCAAAGATCTATCTCAACGTCGTCCGCATGGAACGCGCGCTCGAAGCGGTCATGCGCGAGGACACGCCGCTCGGCGAACTCAGCGAGCGCTTTGGCTTTCCGGAGCCGGCGCATTTCACGCGCTTCTTTCGCGATCATGCCGGCGTCAGCCCGCGCGAGTTTCGCAACGTCTCGCGTCTTGCTGGTTGAGCCTCGCAGGCTGATATTGCGCTGCACGCTCTCGAATGAGACGATTTGGTAAGTCGTGAGAGCGGGCGGTATGGCCCGCGCCGCCGCCGTCCTGACATCTGTCACCGCCGCGTCAAAGAGCGCGTCGGGAGGTATGCCGGGACATGTTGCAGGCGGTCAAATCCGCAAATCCGGAACGAGGCGATGAGCCGTGGGTCGGGCGTTCGATCGAGCGCGTCGAGGACGCAGCGCTGCTCACGGGCCGCGGCCGCTTCATCGACGATCTCGGCGTCCCGCCCGGCACGCTGCATGCGACGATCCTGCGCTCGCCGCATGCCCATGCCGATATTCTCTCGATCGATGCTGACGCTGCAAAGCGCCTGCCGGGCGTCGCCGCGGTTTTGAACGGCAGCGACGTCAAGACCGTCACCACGAGCCTCGTCGTCGGCGTGAAGGCAGCGGTCGAGTGCTGGCCGATCGCCATGGACCGCGTGCGCTATGTCGGCGAACCCGTTGTTGTGGTGGTCGCAACCGATCGTGCGCGTGCCGAGGATGCGGCCGAGCTGATCAATATCGAATATCGTCCGCGCGTTGCGGTCGTCGATCCGCTCGGGACTCTCGCGCCCGGCGCGCCCATTCTCCATGACGGCTTTCCCGGCAATCTCGCCAGCGATCGCCACTTCCGTTATGGCGATCCCGAGAAGGCCTTCGCGGATGCGCCGCATCGCTTCTCCATCGACATCCGCTATCCCCGCAATTCCTGCACGCCGATCGAAACCTACGGCGTCGTCGCCTCGCACGATGCCGGCGAAGACGCCTATGAGGTGCTCGCCAATTTCCAGGGCCCGTTCAGCATCCACACGGTCATTGCGCGGGCACTGAAGGTCCCGGGCAACCGGTTGCGGCTGCGTACGCCGCCGGATTCCGGCGGTAGCTTTGGCGTCAAGCAGGGCGTATTTCCCTATATCGTGCTGATCGCGGCCGCAGCACGTATCACTGGTAAGCCGGTGAAGTGGATCGAGGACCGGCTCGAGCATCTCACCGCATCGGTGTCGGCGACCAACCGCGCGACGAAATTGTCGGCGGCGGTAGCCGCGGACGGGAAGATCCTCGCGCTGGACTGGGACCAGGTCGAGGATTGCGGCGCGCATCTGCGGGCGCCCGAGCCGGCGACGCTGTATCGCATGCATGGCAATTTGACCGGCGCCTACGACATTCCCCACGTCAAGATCCGCAACCGCGTCGTCGTCACCAACAAGACACCGACCGGTCTCAACCGCGGTTTTGGCGGCCCGCAAGTCTATTTCGCGCTGGAGCGATTGGTCCAGAGGATCGCAACCGGCCTTGGCCTCGATCCGCTCGATGTCATCAAGCGCAACCTGATCGACGCCGGCGCATTTCCCTATCGCACCGCGACCGGCGCGCTGCTCGATTCCGGCAATTACCAGGAAGCCGTCGCGCGCGCGGTGGAGCAGGGCATACTTGCCGAGCTGAAGGCGAAGCGCGACGCGGCGCGGGCGCAGGGCCGTCTCTATGGCATCGGCTTCACCGCGGTGGTCGAGCCCAGCGTCTCCAACATGGGTTACATCACGACCGTGCTGACAGCGGCCGAGCGCCGCAAGGCCGGTCCCAAGAACGGCGCGCAGGCGACGGCCACGGTCGGGCTCGATCCGGTCGGCAGCGTCACCGTTCATGTTGCGTCGGTGCCGCAGGGGCAGGGCCATCGCACCGTGCTGTCACAGGTCGTCGCCGATGTGTTTGGCCTCCAGCCGAAAGACATCCGCGTCAACACCGAGATCGACACCGCCAAGGACGCCTGGTCGATCGCATCGGGCAATTACGCCAGCCGCTTTGCGGCGGCGGTGGCGGGCACCACAAAGCTCGCGGCCGAGCGCGTCGCCGGCAGGCTCGCCCGCATCGCCGCCAGCCAGCTTAACGTCGAAGCCGCCGACATCGTCTTCGCAAAGGGCTTCGTCGCCTCGAAGCATAATCCGGAGAACCGCATTGCGTTCTCGCGCGTGGCCGCGCTCAGCCACTGGTCGCCTGGCTCGCTGCCTGACGATGCCGGCCAGACCATCCGCGAGACCGTGTTCTGGACGCCGCCGGAGCTGACGCCGCCCGACGAGGACGACCGCATCAACTCCTCGCTCTGTCACGGCTTCATCTTCGACTTCTGCGGCGTCGAGATCGATCCCGTCACCATGGAGACGCGGATCGACCGCTACGTCACCATGCACGATTGCGGCACCATCCTGCATCCCGGCATGGTCAACGGCCAGATCCGCGGCGGCTTTACCCAGGCGCTCGGTGCCGCGCTGCTCGAGGAATATGCCTACGCCGAAGACGGCAGTTTTCTGACGGGAACGCTCGCCGACTATTTGCTGCCGACCACGACAGAGGTGCCGGAGCCCGAGATCTTCCACCTGGAGACGCCGTCGCCGTTCACGCCGCTTGGCGCGAAGGGCGTCGGTGAAGGAAACTGCATGTCGACGCCGGTGTGCCTCGCCAATGCGGTCGCGGATGCGCTCGGCGTGGACGACCTCACTTTGCCGCTGGTGCCGGCGCGGCTTGCCGAACTGGTGCGCGGTGCCGAGCCGCCGCCGCCCGCTGGCGGTGCGACTGCTGCGCCGGTGCGCGAGGGTGACCGGCGGCTGCGCGGCGAGGGGCAGGCCTCGGTGAAGGGCGCGCCAGAGCAGGTCTGGGCGATGCTGCTCGATCCCGCCACGTTGCAATCGGTCATTCCCGGCTGCCAGAGTGTCGACAGGATCACCGACACGCATTTCCGCGCCGACGTCACGCTCGGCATCGGCCCCGTCAGCGGTCGCTATCGCGCCGATGTCGAGCTGTTTGATCTCGATCCACCACGCGCGGTCACCCTGCGCGGCGGCGCCACCGGCGCGCTCGGCTTCGGCAATGCTGAAGGACGCATCACGCTCGCGCCCGACGGCAATGGCGGAACCAGGCTGACCTACAGCTTTGACGCTGCGATCGGCGGCAAGGTCGCCAGCATCGGCGGCCGTCTGCTCGATGGCGCGACGCGCGTGATCATCGGCCAGTTCTTCACCGCGCTTGCTCGTAAAGCCGGCGGTGGTGGCGCGGAGGGCGGCGGCTTCTCGTTGTTCGCCGTGTTGGCGAAGCTCGCTAGCCTATTCGGGGGGCGCCGATGAAGCCGCCCGCATTCGACTATCTCCGCGCCGAGAGCGTTGGCGATGTCCTCGAAGGCCTCGCGCAGCAGGGCGGCGATGCCCGCGTGCTCGCCGGCGGGCAGTCGTTGATGGCGATGCTCAACATGCGCCTCGCCAAGCCAAAGCTGCTGATCGACATCATGCGGCTCAGGGAGCTGCGTCAGATGGAGCGGAAGGGCGATGCCGTCGTCATCGGCGCCGGGGTGCGCCAGGCCGATTTGCTGGCATGGCCTGATCTGGCCGAAACGCTGCCGCTGGTGTCGCTGGCGCTGCCCTGGGTCGGGCACGTGCAGACCCGCAGCCGCGGCACGATCTGCGGCTCGCTCGCACATGCCGATCCCAGCGCCGAGATGCCGCTCGCGCTGGTCGCGCTCGGCGGCGAGGTATTTTTGCGCAACGCCAAGCGACGGCGCCGGGTCGCTGCCAAAGACTTCTTTGCCGGCATGATGCTGACCGCGCGTGCCGATGACGAGTTGATCGAGGGCATCTCGCTGCCTGTGGTCAAAGGAGCGCGCGTCGCCTTCCGCGAGGTCGCGCGCCGTCACGGCGATTTTGCCATCGTCGCCTGCGCCGCGATGAAAACGTCAACGGGCGTGCGCCTCGCTGTTGGTGGTGTCGCCGACGTGCCAACCGCGCGCGACTGGCCGCGGCTGGAGGGCAGCGCGCTCGACGATGCGCTGAATGCCTTCGCCTACGAACTCGGCGCCCGCGATGACGTCCACGCCACCGCGCGTTACCGCCGCGACCTCGTGCGCAGGATCGGCCGCGACCTGATCGGCGAGGTGCTGCAATGACCCGTCTCAAGGCCGATCAGCGCCATGCGGTCCGCTTCACGCTCAACGGCAAGCCGGTCGAGGCAGAAGCCGAGCCGCGCATGCTGCTGTCTGACTTCCTGCGTCACCAGTTGGGTGCGACCGGCACCCATGTCGGCTGCGAGCACGGCGTCTGCGGCGCCTGCACAATCGTCGTCGACGGCATGCTGACGCGCTCTTGTCTTACGCTCGCGGCTCAGGTCGAGGGTTGCGAGCTGGAGACGGTGGAAGGGCTCGCACCTTCTGCCGACCGGCTCGGCGTGCTGCAGCAAGCCTTTCGCCGCAACCACGCGCTCCAGTGCGGCTTCTGCACCGCCGGCATATTGATGTCGCTCGATCATTACCTCGCGAAGAATCCGGCGCCGACGGAGGTCGAGATCCGCGATCTCCTCAGCGGGCATATCTGCCGCTGCACCGGCTACACCCCGATCATCCAGGCGGCGTTAGATGCCGCTGCTGAGCTTGCTTTATCCAAAAAAGAGACGTCGAATGCTTGATCTCGCCAGGAGCTTTATCGCCAGTGCCGCGCGCGATCCCCACGCGATTGCCCTGGTCGACGGCGACCTCCGTCTGACTTACCGGCAATGGTACGACAAGATCTCCGCGCTCGTGGCCTCGTTCGACCGTCTCGGCCTCAAGCCGGGCGACCACGTCGTCACGCTGCTGCAGAACCGCTGGGAAGCGGCGACGCTGCACTGGGCGTGCCAGTTCGCCGGCCTCGTGATCACGCCGATCAACTGGCGCGCCAAGGCGGATGAGCTCGATTACTGCATCGAGAACGCCGAAGCTTGCGCGATCGTCTATCAGGACATTTCCGCTGAGGCGGTGCAGGGCTCGGCGCTGGCGGGCAAGCTGCTGCGCGTGTCCGTCGATCCCGGCACCGGCGAGGCGACGAGCTTTGCCGATTTGATCAAAAACAGTGCGCCGGACGCCGCGCCGCGTGTCGGCACCGACGCCTGGTCGATCATGCTCTATACGTCAGGCACGACCTCGCGCCCGAAGGGCGTGCCGCGCCGGCATCGCGCCGAACGCGCCGCGGCGATCGCCCATGTCGCGCAAAATCTCTACGGCCGCGGCGAGCGCACGCTCGGCGTCATGCCGCTCTACCACACCATGGGCGTCCGCTCGCTGCTGGCGATGTCGCTGATCGGCGGCACGTTCATCTGCCTGCCGCGCTATGACAGCCGCCAGGCGCTGGCGCTGATCGAGCAGGAAGCGATCACCAACCTCTATCTTGTGCCCACGCTCTATCATGACCTCGTCCATCACGAGGCCTTTGCCAAAACCGACGTCTCCAGCGTGCGCAAGCTCGGCTTTGCCGGCGCCTCGATGACCGATGGTTTGCTGAAGAAGCTCAACGAGGCGTTCAAGCCGGAGTTGTTCGTCAATCACTACGGCAGCTCCGAGATCTACACCTTCACGATCGACCAGAACGCCGCTGCAAAACCCGGCTCGGCCGGCAAGGCCGGGCTGAACCAGCACGTCAAGGTCGTGCGTATCGGCGCGAAGTCGATCGCGGATATCGCCGCCGTCGGCGAGGAGGGCGAGATCATCGCGACCCTCGTCGGCGACGAAGCTTTCGAAGGTTACTGGCGCCGCCCCGAGGCCGACGCCAAATCGCTGCGGGAGGGCTGGTACTTTACCGGCGATACCGGCCTCATTGATCCCGACGGCGATCTCTTCGTCACCGGCCGCGTCGACGACATGATCATCACCGGCGGCGAGAACGTCTCGCCGGTCGAGATCGAGAGCTGCCTGTCGCTGCATCCCGCTGTTGACGAGGTCGCGGTGGTCGGCGTCGCCGACGAGAAATGGGGCAAGGTCGTCGCCGCCTTCGTCAAGCGCAATCGCGCGGTGTCGGAAAGAGAGCTGGAACAGTTTTGCCGCACCTCTGGCCTTGCCAATTTCAAGCGGCCGCGCCGCTACGTCTTCGTCGACGCGATCCCGAAATCGCCGGTCGGCAAGCTGCTGCGGCGACTGCTCGTCGCCGGAGAATACGAGGCCGAGCGCCTGCCGCCGCCGGACGCGGCCTGATCATCAACCATCAACAATCAACAGAAGGAAGACAACATGGCGTCACCCTATTCATTCACCGATCCCCGGCTCGCCAAGCTCGACGGGTTCAAGGTCGAGATCGACGAGGCGCGTGAGCGCGCCGACATCATCCTGGGGAGGCCGCCCTACAACGTCGTGGCGATGCCTCAGCGCGACCAGCTGCGCCTGACTTTCGAGACGCTGGACGAGGATCCGCGCGTGCGCGTCATCGTGCTGCGCGGCGAGGGCGAGCACTTCTCCAGCGGCGGCAATATCGGCGGCTTCATGGAGGCGAGCCCGGAGCACGTCTCCAAGCTCGCCTGGAACATCGCCGCGCCCGCGCGCTGCGCCAAGCCCGTCATCGTCGCGAACCGCGGCTATTGCTTCGGCGTCGGCTTCGAGCTGTCGCTGGCCTGCGATTTCCGTATCGCCTCGGAGACCACGCAATACGCGTTGCCGGAGCAGAAGCTCGGCCAGATCCCGGGCTCGGGCGGCTCGGCACGGCTCCAGAAGATGGTCGGCATCACCCGCACCAAGGACATCGTGATGCGCTCCAAGCGCATCTCGGCCAAGCAGGCCTATGACTGGGGCATCGCCACCGATTGCGTGCCGGATGCCGAGCTGGAGACGGCGACCGACAAGCTCGTCGATGAGCTCCGCACCTTCTCGCCGCTGGCGCAGCGCACCGCCAAGAAGCTCCTCAACGACACCGAGGATTCGACGCTCGCCATCGCCATCGAGCTCGAAGGCCATTGCTACAGCCGCCTGCGGCAGTCGGAAGACTTCAAGGAAGGCGTCGAGGCCTTCAACGCCAAGCGTCCGCCGAAGTTCACCGGCCGCTGAGACGCGACGAAACTGCCGCGGTTCGCAATGGTGCGAACCGCGGTGTCATTCAAAACGGGGGAGGTCAAACAACATGGCTGAGATGGATATGCCGGTCGCGGGTGCACAAGCATCGGCCGATAACAAGCAGATGGTCAACGCGATCATCGCCTCGGTGCTCGGATGGGCACTCGATCTGTTCGATTTGTTCATTCTGCTCTACGTGGCGCCGGTTGTCGGCGCGCTGTTCTTTCCGTCGAGCAATCCGGCACTGTCGCTGGCCGCGGTCTACGGCTCGTTCGCCGTCACGCTGCTGATGCGGCCGCTCGGCTCGGCGATCTTCGGCCATTATGCCGACGTGCACGGCCGCAAGCAGGCGATGCTGATCGCCATCATCGGCGTCGGCGTCAGCACGGCGGCGTTCGGCCTGCTGCCGACCATCGCGCAGGTCGGTGTGATCGCGCCGGTCATCTTCCTGATCCTGCGCCTGGTGCAGGGCATCTTCGTCGGCGGCGTCGTGGCGTCCACCCACACCATCGGCACCGAGTCCGTGCCGCCGCAATGGCGCGGTGCGATGTCCGGTCTGGTCGGCGGCGGCGGTGCCGGCATCGGCGCGCTGCTGGCGTCCTTCATCTTCCTGATCACGTCCTCGGTCTTCCCCGGCGATGCCTTCGCGGTGTGGGGCTGGCGCTTCATGTTCTTTTCGGGACTGCTGAGCTCGCTACTCGGCTGGTTCATCTTCCGCAACCTCGAGGAGTCGCCATACTTCAAGGAGCTCAAGCGCCAGCAGGGCAACAAGCAGGCGAAAGTCTCGAAAGCGCCGGTCAAGGACGTGTTCTCCGGCCAATATCGCGGCGTGCTGCTGGTCAATCTGCTCATCACCTTCGGTGGCGGCGCGGGCTACTACCTGACCTCGGGCTATCTGCCGAGCTTCCTGAAGGTCATCAACGCGGTCCCGAATCAGACCTCGTCGCTGATCCTGATGGGCGCGAGCGTGTCGGCGTTCTTCTCCGCGGTGCTGGTCGGCGCGCTCAGCGACCAGATCGGCCGCAAGAAGACGTTTTTGCTGATCGGCGTGCTGGCTGCGGTATTGCTGCCGCTGTGCTATCTCAATCTCGCAGCGACAACGGACACGACGCAGATCACGCTCTATGCGCTCGCCATCGCCTTCATCGGCAATGCCGGTTACGCCCCGGTGCTGATCTTCCTCAACGAACGTTTTCCAACGGCGCTGCGCGCGAGCGGCACCGGCCTGTCCTGGAATATCGGCTTTGCGCTGGGCGGCATGATGCCGACCTTCGTCTCGCTGGTAAGCGGCAGCCCCGCGGAGATTCCGATGTCGCTGGCCTACTTCGCGGTCGGTGTGTTCGTGATCTATCTGATCGGTGCGATCGTGATCCCCGAGACCAAAGGCGACTTCCGCTGAAGCAAACCGGCGCGGCCACGACGGCCGCGCCGACCATTGCACGACGAGACAGGAATGGATGAGCTGCATTTCGACGATGTGATCGTCGGCGGCGGGTCGGCGGGCTGCGTGCTCGCCAATCGGCTTTCCGCGGATGGGGGGCGTCGCGTGCTTCTGATCGAAGCCGGGATGGATACGCCGCCGGAGGCGACGCCGCCCGAAATCCTCGACAGCTATCCGATGACGCTGTTCTTCGGCGACACGTACATCTGGCCCGGCCTGTCGGCGGCGGCCGGCCGTAATGCCGAAGGCAAGCCTGTTATCCGCGCCTATGAGCAGGGACGGGTGATGGGCGGCGGCTCCAGCATCAACGTGCAGTCGGCCAATCGCGGCCTGCCGCGCGACTATGATGAATGGCGCGATCTGGGTGCGCGGGGCTGGGGCTGGGCGGATGTGCTGCCATATTTCCTCAAGCTAGAATCCGATCTCGATTTCGACGGACCGCTGCACGGCAAGCACGGTCCAATCCCGATCCGACGCATCGCGCGCGAAGCGATGCCGCCGTTCGGCCACGCCGTCGGCGAGGCGTTGTCCGCAACTGGCCTGCCATTCCGAAAGGACCAGAACGGCGAGTTCGAGGACGGCATTTTTCCGCCGGCGTTTTCGAACCGCAATGACCAGCGTGTCTCCACGGCCGCCGGCTACCTCGATGCGGCGACGCGGGCGCGGCCGAATCTGACCATCTGGGCCGACAGCGAGGTCGAGCAACTTCGGCTTGACGGCCGCCGCGCAACGGGTGTGATGGTCGCTCGCGGCGGCGAGCGGCTCACCGTCGGTGCCCGCCGCGTAATCCTCACGGCAGGCGCGCTGCAATCGCCGGCGATCCTGATGCGGGCGGGCATCGGCCCCGGTGCGGCGCTGCAAGCTCTGGGCATTCCCGTGGCGATCGATTTGCCCGCGGTCGGCAGCAATCTGCGCGACCATCCCGCGCTGACGTTCTGCCAATATCTGCCGAGGCAGCTACGGCTGCCGCTGACCCGGCGGCGCCCAAACTTTGCCGCGATGCGCTTCTCCTCCAAACATCGAGGCTGCGATGCTTCCGACATGTACATCACGGCCTCGGCGCGCGGAGGCTGGCACGCGCTGGGCACGCGGCTCGGTCTCTATTTCCTCTGGTGCAACCGGCCGTATTCGAGCGGATCGCTGAAGTTGGCGACGCCCGATCCCGAGACTTTTCCGGTTGTCGATTTCAACCTGTTGTCCGATCCGCGTGATCTCGAACGGATGATTGCGTCCGTCCGCCTGCTTGCGAGCCTGGTCGTCCATCCCGCGGTCAATCCTGAGGCCGGTGATTTCTTCCCGGCCTCGTATTCCCCGCGCATCAAGCGGCTCAGCCGGTATGGCACGGTCAATCGCATCGTCGCATCCATCCTCGGGCCGATGCTCGACGTGCCTGCGGTCCTCCGGCAACTCCTGATCCGGCTGGTCCTGCTCAACGGCACCGCCTTCCGGGCGACGCTGGCGGACGACCGTGCCCTTGAAGCCTTTGTGCGGCAGAGCGTGTTCGGCGTCTGGCACCCCGTGGGGACATGCCGCATGGGCGATTCCGCCGACCCCACGGCGGTAGTCGATCCCGAGGGCAGGGTGATCGGCAGCGACAATATTTTCGTGGCGGATGCCTCGATTATGCCGCGGTTGCCGACGGCCAATACCAACATCCCCGTGATCATGGCGGCCGAGAAGATCAGCGATGCGCTTTTGCCCCGAAGTTAGAGTGGGATGCCCCGACCGCAGGCGCGCGCAAGGATGGCCGAAATCGCCCGACACGTCACCGAACTTCCGGATCAGCTAGACTGGACACCGACCGAAGCTGACTATCAATGGGGTTGTGCGCCAATGACCGCTGACGGTATCGGCTGACAGTCGGCCAAAGCCCAAGAGGAGTCCGTTTCGGCTTAGTGTACGTCTATGTTCGTCGACTGATACCGATAGTTGCTGAAAGTGCCGCCCCTCAGAGCCTCGGAAATTTTCCTGTGAATTCAAGACCAAAAATTTGGGTCGGGTATACCGTCGGCATTAGACCGTCAGCTTTGAGGATTTATGCTTGTTAATCAACGCGAAAACGGCTTCCTGAATCATTGAGTGGGAGTAGTGCGGGTGGCGAGGATAGCGCAGTTTAGCGTATTTGGTCGAACTGTTCTCCGCCCGTCGCGCTGAGAGGCGGGCCGGCCAGCGAGCTCGGCTTATCCCGGCGGAGATCTGAAAGCCATTGTCTTTTCATTGATGGAGAAATTCCGCGCGCTTGGTCGTACATAAAGGTCGGGCGCTCAGAGTCTTCGACACCGATAGGTCCGGGCCACAGGGGTTGATTAGCACCGATCCTTTCGTCCAAGGTAGCCTCAAGCAGCTCGGGCATGGATTGAAGAATTCAGAAAGTTCAATTTCTGAGGTGGGCTGCGTGTGGATGACGTGTGCACCGACGGACCAACAAGGATTCGGTTACAGCCATCATGCGCTTTTGACAGCAGGGCCTCCGGTTGCGGCACGAGGATTCGGCGGCTTGATAGCTCTAATTGCCCGATCTGATTGATCCGTCTGCGCAATCCCAGCCGCGACATGCCCGCGGGCGCCGCAATGCATGTCAAAAAAGTATCAGTCGCACATTGAAATCGTGGTGGCGGGTCCAGATACCGCTCGCTACGATCTCGGGCGAGAGGAAGCGCTGAAGCAAATTCAGCCAATAAGGGAACAGGTGCGGCTCATTGCAAACCGCACCGGCCTGAAGGGAGCGGATATGGAACCGGACCTGGAAGTTGTCCAGATACGGCGCGGCGAGTCGTTCAAGGCGTGGTCGCACGGCTACCCATTCCACACCGTCCGCTGGCATTTCCATCCCGAATACGAGCTCCACCAGGTTGTGACGACCAGCGGTCGCTATTTCGTCGGCGACTTCATCGGCGAGTTCGAGCCGGGCAATCTCGTGCTCACCGGCCCCAATCTGCCGCACAATTGGGTGAGTGATGTGCCGGCCGGAAACACCATCCCGCTACGCGGGCGCGTCCTCCAGTTCAGCGAAGAGTTCATCGGCGACCTGATGAAGGTCATGCCGGAGCTGTCGGGCCTCGCCGCGCTGCTGGATTTCTCCCGGCGCGGCGCGCTCTTTACGCGCAGCACCAGCGACAAGATCTCTCCGCTGATGGAGGAGATCGTGACTGCGAACGGTGTGCGCCGGATCGAACTGTTCCTGATGATCTTGGGGACACTCTGCCGCGCCCGCAATGCGCGTCCGCTCTCCAGTCCGAATTATCTGCCCGACCCGTCCGGGTATATGTCGGCGGGCATGAATAAGGCGCTTGCCTTCATCCGACAGAATTTGACTCAGCCTTTCGGTGAAGCCGAGCTTGCGGCGATCGCCGGCCAGTCGCAAAGCGCGTTTTCGCGCTCCTTCCGCCGGCACACGGGCATGTCGCTGGTGCAATACGTCAAGCGCCTGCGCGTCAATCTCGCCTGTCAGATCCTGATGAGCGACGAGCAGGCTTCCATCACCGACATCTGCTTCGAGGTCGGCTTCAACAATCTCTCCAACTTCAATCGGCAGTTTTTGGCCGAGAAAGGTATGCCGCCTTCGCGCTTCAGGCGATTGCTCGCGCAGAACATCGATACGGCACGCGCGGCCTAGCCGGCGAAAAAGCAAAGGAGGAGACCAAAACGGGAAGAATGACGCGGGCATGCCGATGGCAGCCCGCGACAGGAATCGCTTGTCCAGGAATTCCGTGCGGCTTCAGAGCCCCGGCACTCATCGCCGCCGGGACGGGAGCCGCGAAGGCCCATCTTCAAGGATCAACCACAGCACTCCAGTTCTGGAAAGGAAAGTCCGAATGAAAAAGTTCTCCCCGAAACATGCAGGCACGCTTGCTCTGGCGGTGTCGCTGCTCGGCACAACGGCCATGATCTCGCAGGCCGCAGAGGTGAAGGATGCGACTGTTGCCTTCCTGATGCCGGACCAGGCCTCCACCCGCTACGAACAGCACGATTATCCGGGCTTTGCCGCGGAGATGAAGAAGCTCTGCGAGAGCTGCAAGGTGATCTATCAGAACGCCAGCGCCGATGCAGCGCGGCAGCAACAGCAGTTCAACTCGGTCATCTCGCAGGGCGCCAAGGTGATCGTGCTCGACCCCGTCGATTCCACCGCCGCAGCCTCCCTCGTCAAGATGGCGCAGTCGCAGGGCATCAAGGTCATTGCCTATGACCGGCCGGTGCCCGACGCCAAAGTCGATTTCTACGTCTCCTTCGACAACGAAGCCATCGGCAAAGCCATCTCCGACTCGCTCATCAAGCATCTGAAGGCCACCAACGTCGCGGCGAAGGAAGGTGAGGGCGTGCTCGAAATCAACGGGTCGCCGACCGATGCCGCTGCGGGCCTCATCAAGAAGGGCATCCACGCGGGCCTTGATAAGAGCGGCTATCCGCTTCTCGCCGAATACGACACGCCGGACTGGGCGCCGCCGAAGGCGCAGCAATGGGCGAGCGGCCAGGTCACCCGCTTCGGTAAGAAGATCCTCGGTGTGGTGGCCGCCAACGACGGCACCGGCGGTGGCGCAATTGCCGCTTTCAAGGCCGCGGGCGTCGATCCGGTGCCGCCGGTGACGGGCAACGATGCGACGATCGCCGCGCTTCAGCTCATCATCGCCGGCGATCAGTACAACACGATCTCCAAGCCCAGCGAGATCGTGGCCGCTGCGGCGGCCGAGGCGGCGGTGAAGTTCCTTTCCGGCGAGACGCCCAAGGCGGAAACCACGCTTTTCAACGCGCCATCGAAGCTGTTCGTGCCGGCGGTCGTCACGCAGGAGAACCTGAAGGCGGAGATCATCGACAAGAAGATCCAGACGGCCGATCAGCTCTGCACCGGCCGATATGCCGTCGGCTGCAAGAAGCTCGGCATCACGCAATGAATGCCTGGGTCCCGGCCGCTCGCCGCGGCCGGGACCGACGTCGAGAGGACGGACTGGATATGACCACGACCCCGGATGTCGATCGCGCGCAGGGCGGACCGCGTCAGCCGGTCCTGAGTCTTCGCGGAATTTCCAAGCATTTCGGCGCCGTGTCCGCCCTGACCAACGTTGATCTCGACGTGCATGCCGGCGAGGTCGTGGCGCTCGTGGGCGACAATGGCGCTGGGAAATCCACCCTGGTAAAGATCCTTGCCGGCGTGCACCAGCCCAGCTCCGGAACGATCGCCTTCGGCGGCGAACATGTCGTCCTGTCCGATCCGGCCACCGCGCTCGGCCTCGGCATCGCCACCGTTTTCCAGGATCTGGCGCTCTGCGAGAATCTCGATGTGGTCGCGAATATCTTCCTCGGCCGCGAGCTCAATCCGCTGCGGCTCGACGAGGTCTCCATGGAGCTTCGCGCCTGGACCTTGCTCAACGAATTGTCGGCGCGGATTCCGAGCGTGCGCGAGCCCGTGGCATCGCTCTCCGGCGGACAGCGCCAGACGGTTGCGATCGCGCGTTCACTGCTCACTGAACCGAAGCTCATCCTGCTCGACGAGCCCACCGCCGCACTCGGCGTCGCCCAGACCGCCGAGGTGCTCGACCTCGTCGAGCGCGTTCGCGCCCGCGGCCTCGGCGTCATCATGATCAGCCACAACATGGAGGACGTTCGCGCCGTCGCCGACCGGATCGTGGTGCTGCGGCTCGGCCGCAACAACGGTGAATTCGAGCCCGACGTCTCCAACCAGGATCTCGTCACGGCGATTACCGGTGCGGACGAAAACTCGGTCTCGCGCCGCGCCAGCCGGCGCCGCGCCCATCAGCCGCCGGAGCTTGGGCGATGACGGGCGAGACGCACCCGGTTTCGACGGCGCGGCTGCTCGACCGCAGCGACGAACGGGTCAAGCACGCGGATACGCTCGGCAACACGATCCGCGCCTTTGTCGACCGGGTGCGGTCGGGCGACCTCGGCTCGCTGCCGGTGGTCGTCGGGCTCATTGTCATCTGCACGGCATTCGAGAGCCTCAACCCGGTCTCTCTCGCGCCGGACAATCTGGTCAATTTGCTGTTCGATTGCTCGACGGTGGGCGTGATCTCGCTGGGCATCGTCTGCATCCTGATGGTCGGCGAGATCGATCTCTCGGTCGGCTCGGTGAGCGGGTTTGCATCGGCACTCGTCGGCGTGCTCTGGGTCGGTCAGGATTGGCCGGTCGCCGTTGCGATCGTGACGGCGCTGGTGCTGGGCGCGGCCATCGGCGCGCTCTATGCGTTTCTGTTCAATCGCCTGGGGATGCCGAGCTTCGTGTCGACGCTGGCCGGCCTGCTGGCGTGGCTCGGCCTGCAGCTCTATCTGCTCGGCTCCTCCGGTTCGATCAATCTTCCGTACGGATCGCCATTGGTCAATTTCGGTCAGATGCTCGTCATGCCGCCGATCGTGTCTTATGTGCTGGCGGCGGTCGCGATCCTGGTCATGTTCGTGACCGACTACCGGACGGCCGCGCGTCGGCGGGCGGCGGGCCTCTCGGCCAGTTCGCTCGGCCGCATGGTGCTGAAGGCGCTGCTGGTCACCATCGTGCTCGAATTCGTCGTGTATTATCTCAATCTCGGGCGCGGCATTCCCTGGATGTTCGGCCTGTTCGTCGGCTTGTGCGTGGTCATGAACTACGCGTTGACGCGGACCAAATGGGGCCGCTCGATGTCCGCCGTCGGCGGTAATCGCGAGGCGGCGCGCCGCGCCGGCATCAACGTTCGCCGCGTCCATTTGTCCGCGTTCGTGCTGTGCTCCACACTGGCGGCCGCCGGTGGCATATTGGCCGCGGCGCGGCTGGCATCGTCCAGCCAGCAGGCCGGGACCGGGGATGTGAACCTCAACGCAATCGCCGCCGCGGTCATCGGCGGCACGAGCCTGTTCGGCGGCCGCGGCAGCGCCTATTCCGCATTGCTCGGCGTCATCGTCATCCAGTCCATCGCGAGCGGCTTGACGCTGCTCGATCTCTCCTCGTCGCTACGGTACATGATTACGGGCGCGGTCCTTGCCATTGCGGTCATCGTCGATTCGCTGGCACGGCCCTCGCGTCTCTCCCATGGCCGAGCTTGAATAACCCGAACAAGAAAAGGACAAGCCTTGGCCCAAGAACTTGCAGGAAAAGTTGCCGCGATCACCGGCGCCGCGTCGGGCATCGGTCTGGAATGTGCCAGAACATTGATCGGCGCGGGTGCGCGGGTGGTGCTGATCGATCGTGCGGAGGAGGCGCTGAGCAGCGTCTGCGCCGGGCTGGGCGACCGGGCGATTCCATTGCGTGTCGACCTCACCGATCTTGTGAGCGTGCAAACCATGATGCCGCAGGTGCTGGAGAAGGCGGGCCAGCTGGACATCTTTCATGCGAATGCCGGCGCCTATGTCGGCGGCGAGGTGCTTGGCGGCGATCCCGACGCCTGGGACCGCATGCTCAATTTGAACGTCAATGCGCTGTTCCGCTCCATCCATGCGGTACTGCCGCATATGGTCGAACGAAAAAGCGGCGACATCATCGTCACCAGTTCGATCGCAGGGCTCGTCCCCGTCGTCTGGGAACCGATCTACACCGCCTCAAAGCACGCCGTGCAGGCTTTCGTGCACACGCTGCGCCGGCAGGTCGCCAAGCATGGTTTGCGCGTCGGCGCGGTTGCACCAGGTCCGGTCGTGACCGCGCTCATCAAGGACTGGCCCAAGGCGAAGGTGGAGGAGGAAATGGCGGCCGGCGGGTTGATGCAGCCGGTGGAGGTCGCAGAGGCGGTGCTCTTCATGCTGACGCGTCCGAGAAACGTCACCATCCGCGACCTCGTCATCCTGCCGCAGAGCAACGATCTGTAGCGTCTCATGACCAAGCAATCCGATAACCGCCATTTCCTTGGCATCGATGTCGGCACCAGCAGCGCACGGGCCGGCGTGTTCGACCGCGCCGGCAAGCTCCTTGCGAGTGACAGCGCCCCTGTCGCGCTCTGGCGGGAGGCCGGCGATGTCGTCGAGCAGTCCAGCCAGGATATCTGGCATGCCGTCTGTCGCAGCGTGCGGGGCGCGGTGGCGCAGGCCGGCGTCGCGCCCGACAGCATCGCCGGCATCGGCTTCGACGCGACCTGCTCGCTGGTGGTGCTAGGCGAGGGCGGCGCGCCGCTGCCCGTCGGACCGTCCGGCGATCCCGCCCGCAACGTCATCGTATGGATGGATCACCGCGCCGCCGATCAGGCGCGCCGCATCAACCAGACGGGCGAAAAAGTTCTCGACTATGTCGGCGGAACGATCTCACCCGAGATGGAGACGCCGAAACTGTTGTGGCTCGCCGAGAACATGCCAGACACGTTCTGCCATGCGTGGCAGTTCATGGACTTGACCGACTTTCTCTCCTGGCGGGCGACAGGGAGCCTGTCTCGCTCCACATGTACCGTGACATGCAAGTGGACCTATCTGGGTCACGAAAACCGTTGGGACGATCAATTCTTCCGCAAGGTCGGCCTCGGCGTGCTCGCGGACGAGCAGTTTCGCAGGATGGGCACCGAGATCGTGCCCGGGGGAACGAGATTGGCGGCGGGCCTGACGGCGAAGGCCGCGGCCGATCTCGGCCTCATTGCGGGTACGGCGGTCGCCGCCGGCCTTATCGACGCCCATGCTGGCGGCGTCGGAACGGTGGGCGCGCGCGGTACGGCGGGCACGGTGCTGACGCGCATGGCCTATGTGTTCGGAACCTCCGCCTGTACCATGACGACCACGTCGGCTCCGTCCTTCGTCCCCGGCGTGTGGGGACCCTATTTCTCGGCCATGGTGCCCGGGCTCTGGCTCAATGAAGGGGGGCAGTCCGCCGCCGGCGCTGCTATCGAGCATCTGTTGCAGATGCATCCGCATTCCGCGCAAGCGACGCAGGCTGCACGCCAGAAGCAGCAGACGCTTGCCGATTGGCTGGCCTCCGAAACCGAATCCCGCGGCGGTGCCGGAATGATTCCGCAGTTGGTCGGCGAGGTGCATGTGGTCCCCGAATTCCTCGGCAATCGCGCGCCGTTCGCGGATCCTGATGCGCGTGCGCTGATTGCCGGGCTCGATATGCGCGCGGATCTGGACAGCCTGCTGGCGCTTTATCTCGCCGGGCTGTGCGGTCTCGGCTGCGGCGCGCGGCAGATCGTTCGCGCCCAGCAAGACAAGGGCATCGCGGTCGATACGATGGTGGTCAGCGGTGGCGCCGCAAAGAGTCCCCTCGTGCGGCAAGTCGTCGCCGATATGACAGGCTTGACGGTCGCCGCGTCGGCCTCACCGGAGGCCGTCCTGCTCGGCTCCGCCATGCTTGGATCGGTTGCTTCGGGCGACCATGCCGATCTCGGCGAGGCGATGCAGGCGATGTCGGTTCTGGGAGACATCCATCGACCCCAGGCCGCTCTGGCAGATTGGGCCGACCGGCGCTTTGCAGCCTTCGAGGCCCTGCAAAAGGTCGGTCGGGATATCAGAAGCGCTTCCTAGCCGCTCTGCAGGCTGGACCCGGTGTCCCCAGGCACGCTCGTTTCTGGCGCCCGTGTTGGCTGTTGTGCGCGAGGGCCCTCGACCCTCTTTCATCATATCGACACATATGTCATGATAGAAATACAAATGTATAGTCCAGGTGTCCTTGCCTGGCGAGGGAGGGCTGCCCATGGGTAGGAAAGTCGCATTCATTGCGGCCTTGTTCGGCGCGTTGGCACTGGCTGGTCCGGCGCAGGCACGGGTCGAGGTCCAGTGGTGGCACGCCATGAGTGGCGTCCTCGGCGACCGGCTCAATGAGCTGGTCGAGAAGTTCAACAGCTCGCAGGACAAGTACACGGTCGTGGCGGTTGCCAAGGGAAACTATGACGAGGTGACCAACGGGGTGATCGCCGCCTATCGCGCCAAGCGGCCGCCGGAGATGGTGCAGATCGCCGAGCGCGGTTACATGACCATGCTGCTGTCAGGGGCCATCGTTCCCGTGCAGGATCTGGTGGAGCAGAAGGGTTACAAGATCGACTTTTCTGATTTCATCAAGCCCGTGGCGAGCTTCTGGAGCTACAAGGGGCGGATGTCCGCGATGCCCTTCAACTCGTCGACGCCCATCTTCTGGTACAACAAGGATCACTTCCAGAAGGCCGGCTTCGACAAGCCGGCCGAAACCTGGCAGGAGCTGGAGAAGCAGCTCTACGCCATCAAGTCCAAGGGGATCAGCGAGTGCGGCACGGTGCTGCCCGGCGATTTCTACTGGAGCCTGCTCGAGAACTACAGCGCCATCAACAACCAGCCCTACGGCACGCTCGCGAACGGCTTCGACGGGCTCGGCACCGAGTTCGTCTACAACAAAACGAAGGTGGTATCGCAAGTCGCGCGGCTCAAGAAATGGCTCGATGACGGTGTGATGCAGATCGCGGGCCAGGGCTTCAGTCCCGAGCAATTGTTCACGTCGGGCCGGTGTTCGACCTTCGTCAATTCGACCGCCTCGCACGGCAACATCGAGCGCAACGCGACCATCAACTGGAGCGCCACGTTCCTGCCGCACGAGAGCGACATTAATCCGCCGCTCAACAGCACCATCGGGGGCGGCGCCATCTGGGTCATGAAGGGTCACACGCCGGAGCGCTACGAGGCCGTCGCGGCCTTTCTGGATTTCGTCGCCCAGCCGGAAACCCAGGTCTGGTGGCACGGTGCGACCGGTTATGTTCCCGCCACCAACCGCGCCTATGCGCTCGCGCGGGAGCGGGGCTATTACAAGGATCATCCGACAAGAGAGATCGCGGTGCTGCAGCTCTCGCGCGGCACGCCGAACGAGAACTCGCGCGGCTTCCGCTTCGGCAACTTCGTGCAGACGATGCTGGCGCAGCGCCAGGAGGTCGAGGCCGTGTTCGCCGGTCAGAAGCAGCCACAGCAGGCGATGGATGACGCAGTCAAGCGGGGTAACGAGATCCTGCGGCAGTTCGAGAAGCTCAATGCCGGGAAGACTCCGGAAACCGAGCGTCCATGACGCTGCGCCTGTCCATCCCGTGGCGTGACGCTTGCGCCCCCGTGCTTCAGAGAAGGCACGGGAGCGGCGGGTCCAAGGCCCAGCCGGTGGCGGCCGCCGGCAGCTCGCGCAGGGCGGGAAAGACGCGGCGGCGCGAGGAGGCCGGACTGAAGCGCGCCAATTTTGGCGACGGTCCGGGCCTGCCGACGCTGCTGTTGCTGCCGCAATTGCTGATCCTGCTGTTCTTCTTCTTCATTCCATCGCTGCGGGCGCTGATGCAATCCGTCCTGCTCAGCGATCCCTTCGGCAATAATGTCCAGTTCGTCTGGTTCGACAATTTCAAGGCGCTGCTGGCGAGCACCGACTACCGCCAGTCGATCGCGGTGACGTTCTGGTTCACGGTGGCGCAGAACGTGCTGACCTTGGGCAGCGCGCTCGTGCTGGCCTTCGCCACCGACAGGATCGTGCGCGGTCGCTCGGCCTATCGCACGATCATCCTGTTGCCCTATGCCATAGCGCCCGCGATCGCCGGCATCCTGTGGGCTTTCCTGTTCAATCCGGCGGTCGGCCCGCTCGCGCAGGTGCTGCACAGTTTCGGCATTGCCTGGGACCCCAACCTCAATCCGACCGATGCGCTGATCCTGGTGACGCTGGCCGCGTCCTGGAAGCACATCTGCTACGACTACATCTTCCTGGTCGTAGGATTGCTCGCGGTGCCGGTCTCGCTGATGGAGGCCGCCGCCGTGGACGGCGCGGGACCGATCCGCCGCTTCGTCTCGATTGCGCTGCCGATGCTCGGGCCCACCATCTTCTTCCTCACGGTGATGAACTTCATCTATGGTTTCTTCGAAACTTTCGCCATCATCGATGCCGTGACGAAAGGCGGACCAGCCGGTGCGACCAACATTCTGGTCTACAAGGTCTTCGTCGACGGCTTCGTCAATCTCGATCTCGGCTCCTCGGCCGCACAATCGGTCCTCCTGATGAGCTTTGCGCTGATCTGCACGCTGCTGCAATTCCGCTACTTCGACCGCAAGGTCAATTACGGGGTCTAGCCGCATGGTCGAACGCTCGCCGGTCCTCAACATGGTCTGCCATGCGATCCTCATCGCGGGCGCGCTGATGGTCTGCGTACCCCTGTATTTCGCCTTCGTGGCGGGCTCGCTCACGGTGGCCGAGGTGCAGAAGGTGCGGCTGCCATGGCTGCCGGGCGGCCAGTTGTTGGACAATCTGCAGCTGGCCTGGAGCAAGGGCAATTTCAGCCGCACCTTCGCCAATTCGATCATCGTGGCGCTCGGCATCACGGCCGGCAAGATTGCGGTATCGCTGCTCTCGGCCTTCGCGATCACCTATTTCCGCTTCCGCTATCGAATGCTCGCATTCTGGCTCATCTTCATGTCGCTGATGCTGCCGATCGAGGTTCGGATCGTGCCGACCTTCGAAGCCGTGGCAAATGCGGCGCTGCCGCTGCAATGGCTCCTGGAAACTCTGCGTGTCGCCGATCTCTGGACCTGGATCAGCGGTCATAAGATCGCGATCGCGCTCGAATGGAACATGGTCAATACCTATCCCGGGCTGATCCTGCCGTTGATCGCCTCGGCCACCGCCACGTTCCTGTTTCGGCAGTTCTTCCTGACGATCCCGGAGGAGCTGTGCGAGGCGGCGCGGCTGGACGGCGCCTCGCCGCTGCACTTCTTCTGGAGCATCCTGCTGCCGCTGTCCGTGCCGAACATGGTGGCGCTCGCCATCATCCTGTTCCTGTTCGGCTGGAATCAGTATCTCTGGCCGTTGCTGTTCACGACCGACAAGGACATGGCAACGGCGGTCATCGCGTTGAAGGGCCTGATCCCGCGCTCCGACAGCGAGCCGGCCTGGAACATCGCCATGAGCGGTGCGCTTCTCACGATGTTGCCGCCGGTATTGGTCGTTCTGCTGTTGCAACGCTGGTTCATCAAGGGTCTTGTCGACAGCAGCAAGTAGGTCTGATCATGGTTTTCATCGCCGGGCATCGCGGCGGACGCAATCTTTGGCCGGAGAACAGCCTGACCGGCTTCCGCAATCTGTGCGGGGAAGGGGTCGACGCAGTCGAGTTCGACGTCCATCAGAGCACGGATGGCGGTCTTGTCGTGATCCATGATCCGCTGCTCGATCGCACCACCTTCGAGACCGGGCCGGTGGGCGAGCGCAGCCTGCGGCAATTGACGGCAACGCGCCTGCGCGATGCCGGCGATGACTGCATTCCGCCCCTGGACGAGGTGCTCGATGTGTACAGCGAGACCACGTTCGAGCTGCATATCGAGATCAAAACGGATGCCCTCGGCAATCCCTATTCCGGCCTCGAGGCGCGCCTGATCGACCAAATCAAGCGCCGGGGCTTGGAACGGCGCGCGGTCGTCACCTGCTTCGTGCCCGGCGTGATCGAGACCGTGCGCCGGCTGTGGCCGGAGGCGCGGGTGCTCGTTTCGCTCGACCGCCGTTCCGCAGAGATGATGGGCGGGATTGAGCCCGCGCTGGCGCAATTGGCGGCTATTCCCGGCTGCATCGTTGCGGTTGAAAAATCGCTGCTGGGGCTCGCCTTGCCGCTCGCCCTTAGGATGCTCGGCTCCGAGCGCCTCGGCGCATGGGTGACCAACGAGCCGGAGGATATCGCTTACTGGCTTGCCCAGCCGGTGCGGCAGATCACGACCGATCGGCCGGATCTCGCCGTGAGCATTCGTCGCAGGCTCGAAACGATGCCGGCGCGCCCATGATTCCGCGCCGCCGCTTTCTCGTGGGATCGCTGGCGAGCGCCGCCCTGGCTGCGCCCGCCGGCTTCGTGCGGGGAGCGCCGGTGTCGTTCAGCGCAGATCCCTTCACGCTCGGTGTTGGCTCGGGATGTCCGCGTCAGGATCGCGTCATGCTGTGGACCCGCCTCGCGCCGCAGCCGCTCGAGGGCGGCGGCATGCGGGACGCGTCGGTGGACGTCGAATGGCAGGTTGCGGACGACGAGGCCTTCTCGCGCATCGTCGCCCGTGGCGTCGCGCGGGCGACGGCCGAGCTTGCCCATTCCGTGCATGCCGAGGCGACCGGCTTGCTGCCGGACCGTGTCTACTGGTACCGGTTCCGTGCCGGCCCGGCGCTCAGCCCGGTCGGACGCACGCGAACCGCGCCTGCGGGGTCGGCGCGGCCCTTCCGCTTTGCCTTCGCCTCCTGCCAGCAATACGAGCAGGGCTATTTTGCCGCCTATCGCGACATGGCCGCACGCGATCTCGACCTCGTCGTGCATCTCGGCGACTACATCTATGAGAAATCCTGGGGATCGCGCCACGTCCGCCAGCACGGCGTCGGAATTCCGACCACGCTCGAGGAATTTCGCAACCGCTACGCGCTCTACAAGGGCGATCGCGATCTGCAGGCGGCGCACGCCGCCTTTCCCTGGCTGTCGGTCTGGGACGACCACGAGGTGATGGACGATTATGCCAATGCTCGTTCCTACACGGTGGGCGATGCCGCTCAGTTCCTGAAGATCCGTGCGGCAGCCTATCAGGCCTATTACGAGCACATGCCGTTGCCGCCCTCGGCGCAGCCACGGGGGGCCGACGCCACGATCTACGAGCACTATCGTTTCGGCGAGATGCTCGACGTGCTGCTGCTCGACGACCGGCAATATCGCTCGGCGTCGGCCTGTGTCGGAGGCGGACGGCCGACTTGGGTGACGGACTGCGCGGACCGGACGGACGAAGCGCGAACGATGCTGGGCCGCGAACAGGAACGATGGCTCGATGCGCGCCTGCGCGACTGCCGCGGCCGATGGACCATCGTCGCGCAGCAGACCTTGATGGCACAGGACAAGCGGAAAGGGGATGACGGCGCGCGTTTCTGGATGGACGGCTGGGACGGCTATCCCAATGCCCGCCGCCGGCTACTTGATTCGCTCGTGGCGCAGCGACGGCGCAATCCGATCGTGATCGGCGGCGACCGCCACGCCTTCTTCACCGCCGATCTGAAGCAGGACTTCGCCCGGCCGGACGGGCCGACCATTGCGACCGAGTTCGTCGGCACCTCGATCACCTCGGACGGGCCGAGCGAAGCCGGAGTCCGCAAGGCGCTGGCGGAGAATCCGCACCTCATCTATGCGCGTGGCGACAAGCGCGGCTATGCGACGGTCGAGCTCGACGCCCGGCATTGCACCGTGGGATTCGAGGCCCTCGACCACGTCAAGGACGCCGGCAGCGCCGTGCGGCGGCTGACGAGCTTCGTAGTCGAGGACGGCGTGCCGGGCGCGAAGGCCGCATGACGATCTCCGCAGGGTGCCGATTTGACGGCCAACGAAAGATCGCCTCAAATGCTCCGACGTCCGACCTTGTTTCGAGGCCGCTGCTTGGGACTGCGCCGTGACTGATCAAACCATCCTGCGGGTCGCCTGGCTCTACTACATGGAGAATCTGACCCAGGCCGAGATCGGCGAGCGGCTGGGGCTGACCCGCGCCCGCGTCAACCGCATGCTTTCGGATGCCCGGCAGACCGGCATCGTCAATATCCGCCTCAACTCCGCCTTTGCGAGTTGCACGGAGCTGGAGCACCGCCTGCGCCGGGAATGCGGCCTCGAGGATGTCGTCGTCATTCCGAGCCCGGAGAATCCCGAGCAGACCGGCAGCCTGATCGGGATGGCGGCCGGAGCCTATTTGTCGAAATTCCTCGAGCAGAAGCGCCCGCGCATCATCGGGATCGGCTGGGGTGCGACCTTGCGCGAGACTATCCGTTACGTCACGCCGGCGGACTATCCTGATCTCTCGATCGTCTCGATGATGGGCGGCCTGTCGCGCGGGCTGGAGCTCAACACGTTCGAAATCGCTGGCGAGCTCGCGCACCGGCTGCACGCCCAGTGCAGCTATCTGGCGGCACCGATTTTCGTCAGCAGCCGCCGCTCCCGCGACACCTTCCTGGCCCAGGAGGTCTATCAGGAGGTGCTGAACAGCGTCGAGAAGATCGATCTGGCGCTGCTCAGCATGGGAGATTTGACGCCGCGCTCGCTCTTGATGCGGCATGGACTGCCGCCGGACGTGCGTGCCGAGCAGCTGCGGGCGGCGGGCGCCGTCGGCGACGTGCTGGCGCAATTCCTCGACAAGGCCGGCCGGCCCATCGATCACGGCATCAACAGTCGCGCCATTGCGATGCCGCTGGAAAAGCTGGCGCGCGTGCCGACCTCGATGCTGATCGCCGGGGGGCTGAACAAGGCCCCGATCATCGCGGCGGTGTTGCGCGGCCGGATCGGCAAGGTGCTGGTGACGGACGAGAACACCGCCGTCGCCGCGCTGAAGCTGTTCGACAAGCAGAAATAGCGGCATTTCCGTAGCGTAGAGGGGAGCGCGCCTTCGGTACCGGGAGCGCGATGGTCACGCACGTGCGCCGTGAGCATGTGGAAAGCATTTGTCACCTGACAATTACATATGTAATATAACGGAGACAATTACTCAGAGGGAATGCTTCGACATGCGCGCTGCGGTGCTCCAGGACATTCGTGATATCCGCGTCCTCGATATTCCCGAGCCGAGGCCGCTCGCGGATGACGAGCTCATCATTCGCGTCAAGGCGGTCGGTGTCTGCGGCAGCGACCTGCACTCCTATCTTGAGGGCGGAACGACGGGCCCGACGCAAGTCAGGCCGTTCGTCCTGGGACATGAATTCTCGGGCGTCCTGACGCCGGACTCGGCCCGCAAGGCGGGGTTCTCGGCCGATGCGCTGGTGGCGGTCGATCCGTCCATTCCCTGCGGCCGTTGCGAGTGGTGTCACCGCGGTCACACCAATCTCTGCCCAAATGTAAAGTTTCTGGGCTACGCGCCTCACAACGGGGCAATGGCCGAATTCGTCTGCGTGCCGAAATCCGCCGTGCATGTGGTGCCTGACAGCATCGATCCCGCCGGCGCGGCGATCCTGGAGACGCTCGGTGTCGCGATCCATGCCATGGATCTGGCGCGACCGCGGCTTCAGGAGACCGTGGCGGTGCTCGGCTGCGGGCCGGTGGGACTGCTGCTGGTGCAGCTGGCGCGGCTCGCGGGTAGCGGCAAGATCATCGCGATCGACCCTGTCGAGCAGCGCACGGCACTGGCGTGCGACCTCGGTGCGGATGTTGCCTGCCGCAGCTTCGCCGAGGTCGGTGAAGCCACCGAAGGCCGCGGCGTCGATCTCGTCATCGAAGCGACCGACTCCTCGCACGGCTTCGAGCATGCCGCACGCTGTGCGCGCATCGGCGGCCGGGTCGTTCTGGTCGGCATTCCCGAGAACAACCAGTATGTCCTCAGCGGCGCGGAGTCGCGCCGGAAGGGGTTGTCGATCAAGTTTTCGCGCCGCATGCCTGAGGTCTATCCGCGCGCCATCGCCCTCGCGCAGTCTGGGCAGGTCAAGCTCGCGCCGCTGGCGACCCATAGCTTCTCGCTCGACCAGACGCCTGCCGCGTTCGAGCAGCAGGTCGCGCGGCGCGACGGAATCATCAAGGCGATCATCTGCCCGTAAGGCCATGGCGAAATCATCCAAACTCGTCGTCGCGAGAAAGGGCCGCGTCCTGATGGTGAGGCGCAGGCGCGACGGGCTCTGGATGTTTCCGGGGGGAAGACGGCGGGCAGGCGAGAGCGACAGGCGCTGCCTTCGACGCGAGATCAAGGAGGAGTTGCCCAAGCTGAAGCTCGGGCCGTTGAAGCTCTGGAAGGAAGTGAAGGCGAAGAAGGCGGAACCGGCCGGCGGATGAGCGATGCGATCTTCCTGGCCAAGAAGGTGTCGCGGCGCCTGAAGGTCGGCGACAAGAAGGAGATCGACCGCGCGGTTTGGCGGAAGCCGCGCGGCGCCAGATTGACCCCGACCTCTCGCTACATCCGCGACAAGCTGTTTCCGCGATAGCGTTCCGTCATTGCAGCGCCTGGCGCAGAAGCGCCAGCAACTCGTCGTGGATCAATCCGTTGGAGACGATCTTGTCGAGATCTTCGTTGCGGCACGGCCGTCCAGTCAGCGTCGTGACCTTGCCGCCGCCGGCCCACACCATTGGCATCGCGGCCGCGTGCGAGACGATGTCGGCCTTCAGCGAGACAAAGCCGTCGAGGCGGCCCGAGGCCACCATCGTCGTCTCAAAGGCGCCCGAAACGACGATACGCACGCCGCGCACCACCTCGCCGAGCAGTTCGATGACACGCGCCGTCCGCCGGACTTCCTCGGGCGTGAAATGCGAGGTCAGGATCACGGAGATGACCGCATCCGACAGCGAACGCGTCGAGGAGACGCGGGCCGGCACGCCGTCGATCGTCGCGCCTTCCCCGGCGAGGTAGCGCGCCTTCAATCCAATCTTCGGCGCGTCGATCAGGCCAAGTTTGGTCTCGCCGCCGACCTCGTAGGCGACCGTGACGGAAAACCACGGCAGCCCGCGCGCGTAGTTGATCGTCCCGTCGAGCGGATCGATGATCCAGCGCGCGGCGTGATCTCCCGGGCTTGCGCCGCTCTCCTCGGCCAGGATGCCGGCATCCGGCGTCAGGCGCTTCAGGCCGGCGACGACGATCGCCTCGGAGGCGAGGTCCGCCTCGGTGACGATGTCGAGCCCCTCCTTGCGCTCGGTGTGCAGGGGCGAGAATTGCATCGCGACCAGCCTGGCTGCGGCCTCGTCGACGACCGTGTCCGCGCGGGCCAGCAGGGTCGAAAGGCCGTCATCTCGATCCGTCCTGGGCTGGCGATCGGATACGAATTCGAGCGAGCACCCGTAGTCTCCGATCGGGACCACGTGGCTGCTGACGCCCATGTCCGGCTGCCAGCAATGCAAGGCAAATCCGGGCGGCTCCATGATGAAGCGGTTGGCGTGCCCGGGTCGCAGGTCGAGCGCCACTTGATGTGCCGTGCCGGGGGCGACATAGCCCACCGTGCCCGCATAGCGCGTCGTGATCGAGCGATGGTAGTGGCCGCACAGCACGCGTTCGATTTCGAGATGGTCCTTGATAATTGCGTCGAGCGGATCGGCCCCGATGAGGCGCAGCTCGTCCATCCCGTCGGCTCCGACCAGGAACGGTGGGTGATGAATGATCACGAGCGTCGGCTTGCCGCCCCCCGCCACCAGTGCGTCGCGCAACCATTGCTGTCGCGTCGCGCAGAAGGTCCCGTGGCCTTGTCCGGCTTCGACGCTGTCGAGGAACACCAACCGCAGCGGGAAATCGTCCACGACGAAGTTGATGAAGCCATCGGGCGGCAGATAATGGTGGCGTGGCCGGAGCGAGCGGACGAGCTGTTCGCGGTTATCGTGGTTGCCGGGAATGACGAACACAGGTATCGGCAGCCTAGCGAGGCCGGCGTCGACGATCCCGTATTCCTCCGCGAGCCCGCCATCCGTAAGGTCGCCGCTGACTACGACACAATCAGGCCGCGGGTCCAGCATCAGAACCGCGTCGATGGCGTCGTGAAACATCGCGTTGGTATCGACGTGGCCGTAAGCGAGCTTGCCGCGCGATCGCACATGGAGATCGCTCAGCTGGGCAATGATGAACACGTAATTCCGTCTCCTGAAGCGTTGCGGCCGGCACGTGGCCGTTGCCGCAATCGATGATCCAGTACTTAAGAGCTCTTCATCAAGGCGTTGCTTTCCTTGACCATGCGATCGAGCCCGGCCTCGGGGGTGGTCTCGCCGCGCATCACGGCGTGGATGGTCTCGCGCTGCGTGCGCCATATCTTCACGGACTGCCCGCCGGGGTAACCCTGCCAAGGCTTCGCGCGCTCGATCTGCTGCGAAACGGTGCGGAAGTTCGGGTTCTTATCGTAGAACGGGGCCAGGAATTCGGGCCCCGAGGCGCGCAGATTGGTCGGCATGTAGCCCGTGGTCTCGACCACGATCTTCTGCGCTTCAGGTCCGCTCACGAACTTCAGGAACTCCCAGGCGGCCTGCTGCTTTGCGGCGTCCTTTGCCGTGATGATCGCCGCGTTGCCGCCGGTCGGCAGTCCGCCCTTCTGCTTGTCGTCGATCGGGAACGTGCAGGTTCGCAATGTGAACTTGTCGCCGATCAGGTCGGTGACCTGGCGCAGCCGGGCCGGCGTGTCCGCGAAGACGCCGATCTTCCCGGCGATGAACTGCTGGCGCGAGGAATCCCAATCGATCAATGGCATCTTGGCGTCAGCGACGAATCTGCGGCAATGGCTGAGCGCCTTGAGCCCGGTCTCGTTGCCGAAACCGGCAGCGGTTTCCGATGCGTCGAGCATCTGGCCGCCGCCCTGCAGGATCAGGGAGCGGAACAGCCAGTCGTCCGGCCAATCATGGATGTTGTAGGCGATGCCGGCGACATCGGTGCCCTTGGTCTTGATGTTGGCCGCCAGGTCGATCATGCCGGGCCAATTGTCGGGCATCTTGTCGGGATCGCCGCCGGCCGCTTTCACGAGCTGCGTGTTGAAATAGATGACCGGCAGGGATGCATTGAACGCGAGACCATAGATATTGCCGTCGACCGCGCCGAGCGCCAGGATTCCGTCGGAGTAGTTGGCCTTGCGCCAGGCGGCATCCTCCTTCTGCAGCAAGGGCGCGACTTCCGTGATCTGGTTGCGTTTCACCAGTGTGCGCACGAGCTCCGCGAGCAAATGGTAACCCGAATAGTAGACGTCGGGAAGCTGGTTGGTGACGGCCTGCCGCAGCATGGTTTGATGACCTTCGTCATAGCTCGCCGCCGGGGCCCGGAACTGGACCTTGATGCCCGATCGCTGCTTCATGAATTCCTGGGCGATCGGCTCGTGGAATTTCGCGAAGGCGGGGAAGGCATAGAGGACGTCCAGCGTCACTTCCTGCGCCTGTGCGGAGCGCGCCAGAAACGGGCTTGAAAGCGCGGTGCTCCCGACGGCGGCGGCGCTCTTCAGGAGGTCTCGGCGATGCAGCATGACAGTGTCTCCCCTAGCAGTGGTTGACGTCACTTGATTCCGGTCATCGTGATGCCGGCGATGAAATGCCGCCGCGCGATCAGGAACGCGATCACCAGCGGCGCGGTGATGATGGTGGCACCGGCGGCCAGCGCGCCGTAATTCGAGCCCAGCTCGGAATCGGCGAAATACATCATGCCGAGCGGAGGTGTTGCGAGCTTGGTGTCGGAGACGACGATGAGCGGCCAATAGAGGTCGTTCCAGTGCGCCACGACCGAGAAGATCGAGAACGCCGCAATGGCAGGCCAGGCGCTCGGCACGACGATGCGCCAGACGATTTCGAATTCGCCGACGCCATCGAGCCGCGCCGCTTGGATGATCTCGTCCGGATAGGATTTGAAGAACTGCCGGAACAGGAAGATCGCGAAGACCGACAGGAAGAACGGCATCATCATCGAGAGGTAGGTGTTGAGAATTCCGAGCTCGGCGAACGCGATGTAGAGCGGGAGCGAGGGCGCCTGGACCGGAATGCAGAGCCCGAGCAGGACCAGCGAGAAGAGGACCGGGCGTCCCGGAAATTTCAGCTTGGCGAGCGCGTAGGCGCAGGGAATTGCGACCAGCAGCTGGACGATGAGAATTCCGCCGCAGACGATCAGTCCGTTGAGCAGGAAGCGCAGCAACGGCGCGGTGCTCAGGGCGGATTCGAAGTTCTGCCATCCATAGAACTGACGCGGCCAAAGCCGAAACGTCGCCTCGAAGATCTCGCCTGGCGGCTTGATCGCGCTCGTCAGCATGAAGACAAAGGGCAGCAGCATGAAGACGGCGCCGCCGATCAGCACCGCGTGCACGAGTGCGAGCGAGACGAGGCGGCGTATCCGGATCGCGACCGGTGCGGAAGGGCGGAGGATCGTGGCTGGCTGATGCATCAGTAGTGCACCCGGCGGTCGAGGACGAAGGTCTGCAGCACGGAAAAGACCAGCGTGAACGCCAGGAAGACCAGCGTGAGGGTCGCCGCATAGCTCATGTGAAAATACTGAAACCCTTCGAGATAGATCGCATACAGCAGCACCTCGGATGCACCTCCGGGGCCGCCACGGGTCATCACCGCGACCGTGTCGAAGATCTTGAAGGCCGTGATGAAGGTCGTCACGGTCACGAACATCGTGGTCGGACCGAGCATCGGCCACGTCACTTTGAGAAAGCGGTCGACGGGATGGCTCGCGCCGTCGATGTCGAGGGCCTCGTAGAGATCCCTTGGGATCGCCGAGAGCCCGGCGAGGAATAGCACCATGTTGAAACCGATGAGCTGCCAGATGCCGATCGCGGCGAGGGTCGGGATGACGAGGCTAGGCTCGCTCAGGAATGCCGTCGGCCCTAAACCCAGGCTCTTGAGGACCTGATTGACGAGCCCGAGGGTCGGATGCAGCAAGAACTGCCACATCGTGGCCATTGCGATGAGCGTCGAGGTGACCGGGAGGAAGTAGATGACCTCATAGAGGCTGCGCGTACGCTTGCGCTGATGGATCAGGATTGCGACCAGCAGCGAGATCAGGACGCCGCCGGGCACCACGATCGCGACATAGAGCAGGGTGTTGGTCACCGAACGCCGGATCACGGGATCCTGGAGCGCCGTGTTGAAGTTCTTGAGGCCGACCAACGAGAAGTCGAGCGCGCCCAGCTCGTAATTGGTGAAGCTCAGGAATGCGAGGGCGGCAAGAGGCGCCAGATTTGTCAGCACCAGCAGGATGAAGGCCGGCGCGGCAAAGCCCAGCCCCGCGAACCGCTCGATCCAGCGTTGGCGGCTGGCCGGCGGCGCGGCGCCGAGCGGGGCGATCTCGACCGCGGCGGTGGTCATCGGACCTCGCTCGCGCGGCGCAAGTCGCGGCCAGCCGCGGCGCGGCTGTCAGCCTCGATGCGTCGGCCGTTGTTGTCGAAGACGTGACAGTCCCGCGGCTCGAAGGAGAGCGTGACCTCGCCCTCGGGGATTGGCACGTCGTTGTCGATCCGGCAGAGCACTGCGACCTCGGGTGAGGCCGTGAGGTCGAAATGAAGAATGCTCTCCGAGCCGAGATTCTCGCGGCGTCGGAACCGGCAGGTGATCGTGCACGGTCCGCCTCCGATCCGCATCGCCTCCGGACGCACGCCAACCATCAATTCCGGGGCAGGGGCGTTCCGAACGTCGATCGGCAGCGTGCGGCCGAGAAGCTCGACCTGGCCACCGGGGCCGAGGCGGGCTGGGAGCAGATTGATCGCCGGACTGCCGATGAACTGGGCGACCGCGGTCGTGGCGGGACGCTCATAGACTTCGGCGGGCGTGCCGAGCTGGAGGATGTCGCCGTGATCCATCACGGCCAGGCGATCGGACATCGTCATCGCCTCGACTTGGTCGTGGGTGACGTAGATCATCGTCGCGCCCAGCCGTGCATGGAGCTCGGTCAGCTCGCCGCGCATGTGCACACGCAGCTTGGCATCGAGGTTCGACAATGGCTCGTCCATCAGGAAGGCTTGCGGGTGACGCACCATTGCGCGGCCGAGCGCAACGCGCTGTCGTTGCCCGCCCGAGAGCTGCCCAGGCCTGCGATGAAAGAAGGTTTCGATGCGAAGCTGCTCGGCGACGGCCCGCACCTCGCGCGCAATTTCGCCCATGACGCGCCGGCGGCGGGAAGACAAATGACGCATGATCGGCAGGCGCTCGAACAGGTTGAGGCGCGTCATGGTGAGCGGCAGCGCGATGTTGTCGAACACTGACATGTGGGGATAGAGCGCGTAATTCTGGAACACCATGGCGATTCTGCGCTCATGAGGCCGCAGATGATCGACCGAGGTCTCGCCGATCGACACCGAGCCGCCGTCCTGCGATTCGAGGCCGGCGATGATGCGCAGGAGCGTCGACTTGCCGCATCCGGAGGGACCAACCAGCGTCAGAAATTCGCCGTCCGCAATGTCTAGATCGATGTCGTTGAGGACAGTCGTGTCGCCGAAAGTCTTATGGATGCCGCGCAATGTGAGGCCGGCCATCGCGGATTAGTCCTCAGCTTTTCGGGGCGGATAGACTTCGTGAACGACGTCGTCGATCCAGTAATCGGTAAGGCCAGGCACCGGACGAATGCTCACCTCGATGTTCTCGCCCTCGATGTCGTAGACCACTGCGCCGAGCCGGGCGGCGCCGCCCATTGGCGGCGCCAGTTTCTCACCGACCAGAAAGCCGGCCGCCGGCCCCCAGACGTAGTGCGTTCCGTTTAGCCGGATCTCGTGCCAGCGATGCAGATGACCGCTGGCTACGATCTCGACCCGGTAGCGATGCAGCAAATCGAGCAGGGCGCGGCGTGGCTCCGGTTTGACCGACCAGTAACCGGTGTCGCCCTCGGTCGGTGATTCGATGAACAGTGGCCGATGCGTGAACCAGGCAAGGCGACGCCCAGCAGCATCGGCCATCGCGGCTTTGAGCCATTCGGTTTGCCGCGCCTCCTCGGGGCCGCCGCCGAAGATCATCGAATTGAGCCCAATCAGGCGCCACCCGTCCAGATCGCGTAGCCAGCAGTCGTCGCCGAAATGTCGACGAAAGCGATCGAGCCGCTCCTCATTCACCGGCTGATGCAGATTGCCCACCTCGCCGACGTCATGATTTCCCGGAACCGCCACGAACGGGACGCCGAGCGACGCCAGTTGAGTTGCGCAATAGGCTGCGTCGGCTTCCTGATCGGCGGCGTCGACCGTTACATCGCCGGTATGTATGACGAGATCTGGTTTATGATGCGCGATCCAACGCGCAAGCGGCGTCCAGTTTGCATCGAAGTGCTGCTTGCTCGGGCTGAGATGCGTATCGGAAATCTGAATGATTCGGACCATGACGCCTCTGCTGGATACCTCCTCCCGCTGTAGATCCGTCGCGCCCGCGGTCTATCGCTGGATTGACTTCGCGCCTTGTCTCTGCGCGTTGAATGATTTTGTAACAAGCGATTTGAGGTTCGGACGTTATCCTCTTTTGACGCACCCCATTTAGCAGCTTGAATTAGCGGACTATACATATGATCATAACTTGTGACAAATGTAATTTTACGGGACGTGAGCCATGGGGCACGATGAATTTGTGATCGTCGTCAGAGTGACGGGTGCCCTCGTCATAGGCGCGATGATTGGATTCGAGCGTACGTTTCACGGTCGACCGGCAGGGTTTAGAACCCATTCTCTGGTGTGCGTCGCATCAGCGATTCTGATGATCGTAACCGTCTATCAGCACCAGTGGATGACGTTCCTTGAACATGATGCGATCCGAACCGACCCGACGCGCATGGCGCAGGGGATCATGACCGGCATTGGCTTTCTGGGCGCGGGAGTCATCTTTAAGGAGGGCCTGACCGTGCGTGGACTGACAACGGCGGCGTCCATTTGGGTTACCGCGGCCATCGGTGTTCTGGTCGGAATAGGGTTCTGGTTTGCTGCCGTTGTCGGTGCCCTCGCGACTCTGATTGTGCTCGCCTTGTTCAGGTATATCGAGGCTCGGTTGCCTAGCGAGTTTTACGCCCATCATATGCTTCGGTTCGCCCGAGATCGGGTCATGGGTGAAGATGAAGTCCACAAGATGATCGGCGCTCACGGGTTTACCATCGCCAACCTGTCTTCCCGGTTAAGCGAAGGCGGGCTGCAGTTTGAATACCGCATGACGATCAAGAGCCGCGACCGGCTTAATGCAGAAAGACTTGCTAAACATCTGCGCGGTTTGCCAGAGGTAATCGAGTTTCGCATTACCCCGACGGGCGACTAGGCCACGTACCGTGGTCCGTGCTCATTGCCAGGTCCTCCCGCAATTGCGACAGCGGCTGAGCGGAACGAAAGGCGGCTCGCTGAATGGTTAGAGTTGCAACGTGGGAGGGCAATCCATACCGCTTTGAACAGGGGAGTGCAGCAGCGCAGTTGAGCGTGCGGAAGGGACGGGATGTCGCTTCGGTGCTCAACACATGCTTGGTACGTCAGCAAATCATCGGTCGGGATGAAGACAACTGGCGCGCGCCGCACAGCTGACGTGTCCGGCGAGGTCTCTCGGTGCCTTGGTATCTAGGCGATCGTCTTCAAATACAGGCTCGGATCGAAGTACTTGCTTGCTGGCGTGAAGTCCTTGATGCCGGCGTTGGCCATGAAGAAGTCTGTCGACTGCTGCAGCCAATTGGTGACCGTCCCGTCCGAGTACATCCGTTTCCAGTCCTTGGACGTGAACATCTTCTGCGCCTTGAACGACTCGTTGATGTCCGACAGCGGCGTCTGGCTGTAATGACCCTTCTGCAGCTTCTCCATCGCCTCGTTGCTGTTCGCGACGATATAGTCATTGGCATCAGCCCAGCCGCGGATCAGCTTGGCCAAGGTCTCCTTGTTGGGTTCGTAATAGTCGTTCGCCGCCGCCCAGCCGCCGATGATGGCCGCCTTGGGATAATAGGCCGACGCATCGGCGAGCATGGTCGCGCCCGGCACCTTGTCGCGGACGGTGACGTTGAAGGGCACCCAGAGCGCCACGGCAGGCACGGCGCCGGAGATGAAAGCGGTCACGGCCGCCGGCATGGTCTGGTTGACGAGCTCGACCTCCTTGGGATCGACCTTGTTGGCCCGGAGTGCCGTATCAAGGAAGACGTGCGCGGTCGTGCCCGTCGCGGTCGCGATGCGCTTGCCCTTGAGGTCCGCAAATGACTTGATGCCCTGATCGCCGCGGACCCACAGCTGCGCGGTTGCGACCTCGATGTCGTTGATGAGAAATACCTTGCCTTGGCCGCGCGCCGGGAAGTTCGAGAGGACAGCACCGGTCGCCAGCACGTCGAGGCTGCCACCGATCAGCGCCTGAAAGATTTCGAGGCCGGTGTTGAACTGCCGCAGCTCGAGATCGAGGCCCTGCTTTTCGAAGGAGCCGCGGTCCATGCCGGTCCAGATCTGGCCGTCGACGGCGACGGTGTGGAGATAACCAACGCGGACTTTTGTTTTCGCTTGCGCGATCGCCGGTGCCAAGGCCGTGAAGGTGCCGAGCGCAAGGCCTGCCGTCGTGGTCAGAAATTGCCGCCGATCCATGATGTGTCCTCCGTTTTGCTTGTTATTCCGACAATGAGACCGGACGCATCTGCGCCTGCTGGGCGCGATATTCGTCCATCACCAGCTGCCTGATATGGCTGCGCAGCTCCGCGAATTCCGGACGCTCCTGGATCGACTCGTCGCGCGGGTAAGCGAAGGGAACGTCGATGATCTCCCTGATCCGCGCCGGCCGCGCCGTCACCACCACGATGCGGGAGGCGAGGTAGATCGCCTCCTCGACGGAATGGGTGATCAGCATGACGGTCTTGCCTTCGGTCTCCAGCACCTTGAGCAGCAGGTTCTGCATGTTGGAGCGGGTCTGGGCGTCGAGCGCCCCGAACGGCTCGTCCATCAGGAGAAACTGGGGCTTCACCGCATAGGCACGCGCGATTGCGAGGCGTTGTCGCATGCCGCCGGACAGATGCTTCGGATACGAATTGGCGAAGTCGGACAGGCCCATCAGGCCGAGATAGTGATCGCAGATCGCGTCGCGCTCGGCGGTCGGGACGTGGTTGGTGCTGAGCGTCAGGCCGAAGGCGATGTTCTGCTTCACCGTCAACCAAGGGAAGACGCCATATTCCTGGAAGATGACACCGCGCTCGGGGCCGGGACCGGCGACGGGACGGCCGTCGAACAGTACCTTGCCGGTCGTCGGCTTCTGGAAGCCGGCGAGCATGCTCATCATCGTGGTCTTGCCGCAGCCGGACGGCCCGATCACCGCGATGAAGTCGCCGTCGTTGATGTCGTAGCTGACGTTCTCGACGACGTTGAGACGACCCTTCGGCGTCTCGAAGGACAGCGACACCTTGTCGAACTGCGCGCGCTTGTTCATGCGATGGCCCGATCCTGCCAGACCAACAGCCGCGCGGTGATCTTGCGCAGGATCAAATCCATGATCAGCGCGATCAGGCCGATGCAGATGATGCCGACATAGATGACGTCGAGCAGGAAGTAGGTCGAGGCATTCTGGATCATGGCACCGAGCCCGCGCTGCGCCGCGATCAGCTCGGATGCGACCAGCGTCGCCCAAGCGACGCCCAGCGCCACGCGCAGCGCCGTGAGAATGTGCGGGACGGTGAGGGGAATGATGACCTTGCGAAAGATCTCGGTCTGGTTGGCGCCGAGCGTCTGCGCCACGCGGATGTAGAGCGGCGTGATCTGGGAGACGCCCTCATACATCACGATCACGCCGGAGAAGAACGAGGCGTAGAACAGGATGACAAGCTTTGCGAGCTCGTCGACGCCGAAATAGACGATCACCAGCGGGATCAGTGCGATCGGCGGCAGCGCGCGAAAGAAGTTGATCATGGGGTCGGCGAAGGTGCGGGCGGGGCGATACCACCCGAGCAGAAATCCGACCGGCACGGCCACGAGGATGCCGAGCGCGACGCCGAGAAAGACGCGCCGGGTCGAAGCAAAGATGTCGATCAGCAGGCCTTCCTTGGCCAGAAGCTCGAAGAATTTGGCGGCGACCTGGTGCGGCGCGGGGATCAGCGAGACGTTGACGAAGCCGCTCCAGCGCACGGCGTACCAGAGCAGGATTGCACCGATCCACGGTATCAATCCGAGACCGAGGCGTCTCAGGCCAGCTCCGTTCATTCGACGCGTCCACCCAGATTGCGGTTGATGTTTTCAAACGTCATATTATAAATAGGATGACCATACAAGTGGCGCCTTTGGTCGTAGGCGTCGCAGGCTTTCCCGCATGACATCGCCGCATTTCACCATCCGAAGCGTCCAGGCCTTTGGCTATCGCTACCCGCTGACCACGCCGGTTATCACGTCCTTCGGGCGGATGAAGGATCGGCCGGCCGTCTTCGTCCGCGTCGAGGACGGCGACGACAATGTCGGCTGGGGTGAAGTGTGGTGCAATTTTCCAGCACCGGGAGCCGAACATCGTGTTCGGCTCGTCAACGAGGTGCTTGCGCCAGCTCTGGTCGGATTCACCGCCTCCGAGCCGTCCGCTGCGTTCGCGCATCTGACACGGGGAACCTCGGTGCTTGCGCTGCAATCTGGCGAAGCCGGCCCGTTTGCGCAGGCGATCGCCGGCATCGATCTCGCCGTCTGGGATCTCTTCGCGCGCCGCCAGAACGTTGCGTTGTGGAAGCTGCTCGGCGGGGCGAGGCGCACGATCAATGTCTACGCCAGCGGCATCAATCCGGTCGGGTCCGAGCAGACGGCCGAAGCGGCCCTGAGCCGCGGATACCGCGCGTTGAAGCTGAAGATCGGCTTCGATCCGGCAACCGACCGCGCCAATCTCGCCGCGCTGCGCCGTCTTGTGGGCGAAGGTCTGCTGGCCGCCGACGTCAATCAGGGCTGGACCATTGCGCAGGCATTGGAGCTCGCGCCGCAACTGGAGCACTTCGGTCTCGCCTGGCTCGAGGAGCCGATCCGCGCCGATCGTCCCCGGCGGGAATGGGCGCAATTGCGCGAGGCCATCCGCTTTCCGCTCGCGGCCGGTGAGAACATCGCGAGCCATGCCGGCTTTGCCGAGGTGCTGCGTGAGCCGGTGCTCGGTGTCGTCCAGCCGGACATCGCCAAATGGGGCGGGCTGTCGGCTTGCGCTGGCATCGCGCGCGATATCCTTGCGTCCGGAAAGATGTTCTGCCCGCACTATCTCGGCGCCGGCATCGGCCTCCTGGCATCCGCGCATCTTCTCGCCGGCGTCGGCGGCGACGGGCTGCTCGAAGTCGACAGCAACGAAAATCCGCTGCGCGACCGCTTCTGCGGTCCCGTGCTCGATGTCCACGACGGCATGATCACGCTCGGCGACGAGGCAGGTCTCGGCATCACGCCCGATCTTGCCGCCATCGAACAATACCGGACGATCTGATGTCAGCACGCGGCTACGACTACATCATCGTCGGCGCGGGCTCGGCCGGTTGCGTCGTTGCAAACCGACTGTCGGCCGATCCGTCCTGCCGCGTGCTGTTGCTGGAGGCCGGCGGGTCGGATCGAAATTTCTGGCTGAAGCTTCCGGTCGGCTATTACCGGACCATCTACAACGAGCGGTTCTCGCGCCTGTTCAGGACCGAGCCCTCGGAGGGCAGCGGCGGCCGTGCCATCGTGTGGCCGCGCGGCCGCGTGCTCGGCGGCTCGTCCTCGATCAATGGTCTGATCTTCATCCGGGGCCAGCACGAGGATTTTGACGATTGGGAGCGCCTTGGCGCCGATGGCTGGAGCTATCGCGAACTCTTGCCGTATTTCCGGCGCTACGAGCGCTACCGCGGCGGCGAGAGCCAGTTTCATGGCGGGCTCGGAGAGTTCGAGGTCTCCGATCTCCGCAACGACAACCAGGCATCGAAGGCCTGGGTCGAGGCGGGTGTGGAGTTCGGCCTGCCGCGCAATCCCGACTTCAACGGTGCCACGACGCTGGGCGTCGGCACCTACCAGCTCGGCATCGGGCGGCACTGGCGGACCAGTTCGGCCTCTGCGTTTCTGCGCCCCGTCGCCGGCCGTCCTAATCTCACCATCATCACCCATGCGCAGGTCAGCAGGGTCGTTTTCAACGGTCGCGTCGCCACCGGCGTCGAGTGGATCAGCAAGGGGCAGGTCCACAGTGCGGCGGCTGATCGTGAGATCATCCTGTCCGGCGGCGCGCTGCAGTCGCCGCAAATCCTCCAGCTCTCCGGCGTTGGTCCAGCCGATCTGCTGCGCAAGCTCGGCATTCCCGTTATTGCCGAGTCTCCGGAGGTCGGCGCCAATCTCCAGGACCATTATCAGGCCCGGCTGATCGTCCGCCTCAAGGATCGCATCTCGCTCAACGACCAGGTCCGCAATCCCGTTGAGCTTGCGAAGATGGGTCTGCAGTGGATGCTGGCGGGCAGCGGCCCGCTGACGGTCGGGGCGGGGCAGGTGGGCGGCGCAGCCTGTACGGAATACGCGGTCGGCGGACGGCCGGACGTGCAGTTCAACGTGATGCCGCTGTCGGTCGACAAGCCCGGCGAGCCCCTGCACGGCTATTCCGGCTTCACCGCCTCGGTCTGGCAGTGCCACGCAAAGTCGCGCGGACGGCTTGCGATCAGCTCAACAGATCCGTTCGAACAGCCGCGTATCGTACCAAACTATTTTGCCGAGGAGATCGACCGCAAGACCATTGTTGCAGGTCTGAAGATTCTCCGCGAGATCTATCAGCAGAGGGCGTTTCGCCCGCTCTGGGACATCGAGATGGTGCCGGGTGAGGCAGCAAGGGATGATGCCGGGCTGTGGGATTTTGCACGCAATACGGGGGGCACGGTGTTTCATTGCGTCGGGACATGTCGCATGGGCGGCGACGCGCAGGCCGTGCTCGATCCGCAGCTGCGCGTGCGCGGCGTCGAGCGGCTGCGGGTGATCGACGCCTCTGTGATGCCCCAGATCACGTCGGCCAACACCAACGCGACCAGCCTGATGATTGGCGAACGCGGTGCCGCACTGGTCATGGCTTGATCGCGCGGCCTGAATTGTGGAGGGCGAGATGGAATTGAGTTCCGATAGTCACGTCCCCAAATACGCGCAGATCGCCGACATCTTTAGGCAGCGCATCGCACGCGGCGTCTGGACCCAGGGGTTTCGCCTGCCGGCCAACGAGGAACTGGCAGCCGAGTTTGGCGTGTCGCGCGTCACGATCAGGCAGGCAGTGGAGCTGCTCGCCCGCGACGGCGTGATCGAGGCCCAGCAGGGCCGCGGCACCTTCGTCACGGGGGCCGTGCGGCAGGATCGCTGGCTCAAGGTCGAGACGACGCTCTCCGATCTCGCCGACATGTACCGCGACACTTCGCCCGAGATCATCAATATCTCGGAAAGCCGCACCAACGCGCCGCTGCTTCCCGGCGACGGCAAGCCGGCCGAAAAATATGTCTTCATGCGTCGGCTGCATTCGCGGGAGAAGCAGCCGTATTGCGTCATTTCCATCTATCTCGACGAGAAGATCTTCCGCAGGTCACCGAAGCGTTTTCGCAACGAGACCGTGATTCCGATCCTGAACGATCTGAGGGATCCCGCCATCGCCAGCGCGCGCCAGACCCTGACCATAGGTGCCGCGGACATCGAAGCCGCGCGGCTGCTGCGCGTTCCGCTGAATTCGCCGGTAGCAGAAGTCCGCCGCATCTTCACGACCGCGGACCGCACTGTAATCTATCTCGGCGAAGTCACCTATCGCGGCGACTTCGTGCGGATCGACATGGATCTGCGGCCCTAGCCCTCTCAACGCGAGAACAGTTCCTGGTTCCGGCGCTCGAGCTCCTCCCCGTAGGTGCGCAGGACGTGGGCTTCGCTCAAGGTGCCAATCGTCGCGCGATGATCGGTGCGATCGACGACCGCGAGCACATCGGCCTCGCTGCGTTCAAAGGCTTTCAGGATCTCGCGCACCGGCGTGGTCGGGAGCAGGCACTCATCCTGTTGCTGGGCCAGTGAACCCAGCTGCTCATCGTCCTGGTTGGCGACGGAATGCAGCGTCGCGGCGGGCACGATGCCCGCATAGATGCCGCTGGGATCGCGGAGCACGATCTGGCGAACCTGTGCCGGCGAGAACAGTTTTTGCGCCTCGCCGATCGGCATCGTCGTTAGCGCGTTCTCGAAGTCAGTGCGCATCAGCGAAGCCGCGCTCATCTGCCGGACCCAGCCGATGTCTTGCGGGCCGCGGATCACCTCGCCGCGCAGATGGAAGCGCCATGTGGCGAAACTGTAGCCGAACAGCTCGCGCACGATCAGCGCGCAGACCGACGACGCGACCACCGCTCCAACGGTGACAGAGAAATCGCCGGTGATCTCGAGCGCAAGACACACCATGCTGAACGGCGCGCCAAGGACGCCCGTCCCGAGTGCGGCGAGCGCCGCGATGGCAGCCGTGCCGGGTTGAAGCGCCAGCGTGGGAAGAGGGCCCGTCAGCACGATGCTGTAGAGCTGCCCGATCAGCGCGCCCAGCAACAGCGAGGCGAAGAACAGGCCGCCGCGGAAGCCGGAGCCGAGCGAGATGGCGGAGGCCAGGATCTTGAACACGATCGTGGTCGTGAGCAGAAGCCAGGTCGGATTGCTGACCAGCAGGATCTGCATCGCGCCGTGACCGGCGCCGAGCACAGTGGGCGTCAGCAAGGCGAGGCTGCCGAGCAGGAGGCCGCCGAGAATTGGGCGCAGGAAGCCCTTGAACACCGTGATGCGCTGAAAGCAGCGCTCGGAGAATGCGACGGCGAGCATCACGAGGATGCTGACGAAAGCGCAGATGATGCCGATCAGTACGGTTTGCCCTATCATCTCGACGGAGACCGGCGAGGGGAAGCCGGGCACCATCAGGAAGGACTGGTGCGTCAATTGCCGCGCGACGAGCCATGCGGTGACGGCGCTGGCGATGACCGGCACGAGACCGGCGGATGTATAGGCGCCGAGCACGACCTCGAAGGCGTAGAAGGCGCCCGCGAGCGGTGCGGAAAACGCGGCGCTGATCGCCCCCGCGGCGCCGCAGGCTACCAGCAGCCGCATGTCGTTGCGACGGGCAGCCAGGCGCTGGCCGACATGAGAGCCGAACATCGAGCAAATCTGGGTATAGCCGGCCTCCAGACCGACCGATCCGCCGAACCCGTTGGACAGCAGCGTCTGTATCGAGATCAGCAGGCTGCCGCGAAAGGACACCCGGCCGCCATAGAGCGCATTGGCCTCGATTGCGTCGGCGAGTTGCTGTCCCTTCACGCGCCGGGCGAAATATAGTCCGATTAGCGCGAGCACCAGGCCGCCGATCATCGGCACGAGCAGCGTGCGCTGCCAGGAGATCACGCCGGTGGCGCTGAGATGTGCATCGAAAGGAATGTCGAACAGCAGGGCGTGAGAAACCTGGCTGAGGCTCGAGATCGCAGCAGCCACCAGCACGCCGCTGAGCAGTCCGACGACGATCGCGACCAGCACGAGGCCGGTCTCGCGATTGCGCACGAAGTTGCGCAGGAACAACGGCAGCAGGCGGATGCCGGGAGCCGCGGCCGGCTTCGCAGGATGTGATGCGGGCGCCATCCTAGGCCGGATCCCGCGGTGGTTCGGCGCGCACGACGCGGAAGCCGATATTGCTGGACGCGGAGTCGGGCGTGTTGGAGCTTCGCGCCGCGACGCGGTAGCGATTGCAGTAGGACTCGTGGCAGAGGAAGGATCCGCCGCGCATCGACCGGTTGGGAGCAGGCTCGCGGTTCAAGGGGTCTCGTGATGGCGTGAGGCGGTGATAGCTCGGCGAAAAATAGTCCTCGCACCATTCCCAGACGTTTCCGGCGACATTGTGCAGGCCATATCCGTTGGGCACGAAACTGTGAACCGGCGCCGTACCGAAGTAGCCATCATCCACGGTGTTGCGGTCGGGGAAGCTGCCCTGCCAGATGTTGCAGCGATGCTCACCGCCCGGGTGCAGCTCGTTGCCCCAGGGGTAGGTAGCCTGGTCCAGCCCGCCGCGCGCGGCCATCTCCCATTCCGCTTCGGTCGGAAGGCGCGTGCCGGACCATCGGCAATAGGCCTGTGCGTCGTTCCAGGAGACGTGGACGACGGGATGATCGAGCCTGTCCAGGATGCTGCTCGCAGGTCCCTCCGGCTGCGCCCAATAGGCGCGCAGCACCGGGACCCACCATGGCGTTTCCTGAACGCGCGTCGTGCGGGCCGCACGTGTCTCTTCCGGCAACAGCCCGTCGAAGACAAAGCTCCAGCCGTAGCGTTCGGCATCCGTCGTGTAGCCCGTGGCCCGGACGAAGTCGCCGAATTGGAGATTGCTCACGGCGTGGCAGGCAATGGCAAACGGCGACAACGTCACCAGCCGTACCGGGCCTTCGCCGTCCTCGACGAATCCGATACCGGCGGATCCCATGTGGAAGGTTCCGCCGATCAGCGAGCTCCAGCGGCGCGGGATCGGGGTTGTACTGGGAGTGATCGCCGCGTGCGCATCCTCGCCCGTCGCCGGCCCGCTGCCGGCGGCGCGCTGGGTGCAACAGTGTGAGCGATCCCCGGTCATGTCCTATTTCTGCTTCTCTTCCTCCCAGAAGGCTGTGCCGCCTTCCGCCTTCATCAACTCCAGAATCTTCTCGCGGGGGATCACGCCGCAGCGATTGGCCCATTGCTGATACTGCGCCGTCATCTCGCGGACGCGATCCGGATGCTGCGCGGCGAGATCGTTCATCTCGGTTCGGTCCGTTTCCATGTCGTAGAGCTCCCAGGGGCCGGGATACTTCCGCACCAGCTTCCACTTGCCGACGCGGACGGCCGCATTGCCCTCGTGCTCCCAGAACAGCGGGCCACGGTTGCCATAGGCCGAGGCGAATGACGGCACCAGGCTCTCGCCTTCGCAGGGCAGGATGGCGTTGCCGTTATACTCCTTGGGATAGGTGGCGCCGGTGACGTCGAGAATGGTTGCCATCACGTCGGTGAGCTGGCTCGGATTGTGCCGCAGGCCGCCTCTCTCGGAAATGCCGCGCGGCCAGTGCACGATGAACGGGGTTGCGATGCCGCCTTCGTGGATCCAGTGCTTGTAGAGACGGAACGGCGTGTTGGAGAGGTTGGCCCAGGCGGTGCCGTAGCTCTGGTAGGTGTCCTCGGCGCCGGGCATCAGGGTCGGGTCATTGCCGAAGCGCACCGGTCTGCCGTCGCGCGTCTTCGCCTGCGCGATCATGAGCTGGTCGACCAGCTCCTTTGCCGTGACGCCTTCCGGAATGTCCTCGGCGCAGGCGCCGTTGTCGGAGAGGAAGATGATCAGCGTGTTGTCCATCTGGCCGGTCTCGTCCAGCGCCTTCAGGATGCGGCCGATGCCCTGGTCCATCCGGTCGATCTGGGCCGCGTAGACCTCCATGCAGCGCAGCGTCCATTCGCGCTGCTCCGCGTCGGTCCACGGCGGTTGGGTCGGATCGCGATCGGTCAGGCGCCAGTTCGGATGGATGATGCCGTCGTCGACCAGGCGCTTGAGGCGCTCCTCGCGCAGCCTGTCCCAGCCCGCATCGAAGCGGCCCTTGTACTTGGCGATGTCCTCGTCATGGGCATGAAGCGGCCAATGCGGCGCCGTATAGGCGACGTACTGGAAGAATGGCGCGTCGGGCTTCTGTGCCTTGTGCTGGCGGATGAAGGCGGCAGCCTGATCGCTGATCGCATCGGTGTAGAAGAACGAGGGATCCTTCACCGCCTCGTGCTCGATATTGTCGTTGCCGCGGGTGAGCGTGTTGGGATGGTAAAAGGAGCCGGCGCCGATGATGGTGCCGTAGAAGTGGTCGAAGCCGCGCTGCATCGGCCATGCGTCGGTCGGCTCCGTCAGGCTGCTGGCGATGTGCCATTTGCCGCTGAGGTAGGACGTGTAGTTCTTGCTCTTCAGGGCCTCGGCGATCGTCACGCAGCTCTTGTTGAGATTGCCGGCGTAGCCCTCGGGGCCGTTGCTGTAGGTGAGGATGCCGATGCCGGTCTGATGCGGATGCAGGCCGGTGAGCAGCGAGGCGCGCGAGGGGCTGCAGCGGGCGGTGTTGTAGAACTGCGAATAGCGCAAGCCATTCGCCGCGAGGCGATCGAGGTTCGGCGTCTGGATCTCGCCGCCGTAACAGCCGATGTCCGAAAAGCCCATGTCGTCGTTGAGGATGAGCAGGATGTTGGGGCTGTCAGGGGTCTTTGCGCCATTCGGCATGTTCTTGTCCTCGTGATTGACGTGTGGCGGTTAGTGGCGGCGCGTCAGGCTGATGCTGAGGCGGAAATATTTTGGCAAGTACACGGCGCGCAGCAGTTCGAGCGCCCGCCCGTCCTTGCCGAAGGTGACGCGCTCGATGGAGAGCAGGGGCGAGCCGACCTTGACCCCCAGCAGCTTGGCGCTGCCGGCGTCGGCGAGGTCGGCGCTGATGGTCTGCTGGGCGTCCTTGATGGCGAGACCAAGCTCGTCCTCGAAGACGCGGTACATGATGATCGAGACCAGATCGCGCTTCTCGAGCTCGAGACCGATATCCGGGGGATAGAAGGCGTGCTCGATGGCGATCGGCGTGTCGTCCGCGAGCCGCAAGCGCCGGAGCTGCCAGACGGCGCGTTCGCGCAGCTGCTCGCGAACGGCGGCGTCGTGCCGGTTGGTCATGCCCTGCTGCAGGATCGTGGCGCCGGCCTGGTAGCCGGCGTCGCGGATGGTTTCCGAGAAGCCCATGAGGTGGCCGACCCAGTTCTCGGGCTGGTTCGAGCGCAGGAAGGTGCCGCGGCCGCGCGAGCGGTCGAACATGCCTTCGTTCACGAGGGGGGCTATAGCGTTGCGGATGGTGATGCGGCTGACGCCGAAATGGCGGCCGAGTTCGGCCTCGGTCATCAGGCGGCCGGTCTCGTCGATCAACTTGCCGTCGCGCACCTGGCTGCGAATGGATTCACGGATCTGGATATGCAGGGGCGTCGATCCCTCCGCAACGACATCGCTGCCGAGCGGCGCGGGCTTCTTCTTGCGTGTTTGAATAGCCATGGTGTCAGAGCCGCATGCGTGTTGCTGGATCGAACAGATGAATGTCTTGCGGTCGGGCCGTGATCGAGATCGCGTCGCCCTCGCCGGGAATGTTGCCGTCGGCGACGCGCATGCGGATCATGGTGCCGGCGCAGTCGAGATCGAGCACGGCGGTATCGCCGAGATCCTCGATCAGGTCGACGCGCGCGCCGAGACCGCCTTCCGTCATGCGCAGGGCGCCGGGGCGAAGGCCGACCACCACGTCCCGCTCACCCGCAGTCGTGGTCGTCGTCTTCAAACGGTGGCCGGCGATGATGACGTCGCCGTCCACGTAGCGGGCGGGGACGAGGTTCATCGGGGGATTTCCGATGAAGCCGGCAATGTCGATCGAGTTCGGGCGGGCGAAAACCTCCGCGGGCGTGCCGACCTGCTGGATCTCGCCCGACATGAACACAGCCATGCGGTCCGCAAGCGTCATGGCCTCTTCCTGGTCGTGGGTGACGTAGACCGCGGTGACGCCGAGCGAGCGCTGCAGCTTCTTCAACTCGGCGCGGGTTTCCAGCCGCAGCTTCGCATCGAGGTTCGAGAGCGGCTCGTCGAGCAGAAACAGGCGAGCCTTGCGTACGATGGCGCGGGCCAGCGCGCAGCGCTGCTGCTGGCCGCCCGAGAGCTGGCCCGGCTTGCGGTCGAGCAAATGGTCGATCTTCACCTTGCGCGCCGCATCCTTCACGGCGGGCGTGATCTCGGCCTTCGGCAGCTTGGCCATCTCCAGCGGGAAGGCGATGTTCTCGGCCACCGTCATGTGCGGGTAGAGCGCGTAGCTCTGGAATACCATGGCGATGTCGCGGTCACGCGCGTCGGTCGAGGTGACGTCCTTGTCGTCGATCAGCACGCGGCCGGCGGTCGGCGCATCGAGGCCTGCGAGGATGCGCAGCGTCGTGCTCTTGCCCGAGCCGGACGGGCCGAGCAGGGCGAAGAACTCACCCGGCTTGATATCGAAATTGACGCCCTTCAGCGCGGCGAACTCGCCGTGCATCTTGACGATGTTGCGAAAACTGACCTGACCCTGGCCGCTCATCGGCGTCCTCCGCCCTTGACTGCACCGACCGTCAGGCCCTTCACGATATGCTTCTGCGCGAACACGCCGAGGACGACGACAGGCAGCATGGCGAGAACCGAGACCGCGGCGAGCTTGGCCCACAGCGTCTGCTCGACGGAGACGAAATTGAACATGGCGACCGTGACCGGGCGCACCGTGTTGCCGCTCAGCACGACGGCGAACAAAAATTCGTTCCACGCATTGAGAAACACGAACACGACTGTCACGGCGATGCCGCCACGGACCTGCGGAATGATGATCCGCCACAATGTCTTCAAGCGGCTGGCGCCATCGAGATAGGCGGCTTCCTCCATCTCGAAGGGGATGTCCTCGAAATAGGAGACCAGCAGCCAGATCGCGAAGGGCAGGGAGAACGACAGATAGATCAGGATGATGCCCTGATAGGTGTCGATCCAGCCGATGTTCCGCAGCACCAGGAAGTACGGGATGATGATGCCGACCGGCGGCAGCATCTGCGTGGCCAGCACGTAGAAGCCCGCGAACTTCTTGCCGCGAAAGCGCAGGCGCGCGAGCGCATAGGCCGCGGGCACCGCCATCAGCATGGTCACAATTGTGGTGCCGACCGAGATGATGACGCTGGAGAGAAGGTTCGGCAGGATCGATCCCGAGCCGAACAACACGTCGCGATAGGCTTCCCACGTCGGCGTGAACACCAGCTTGGGCGGATAGGCCAGCACGTCGGAATCGGTCTTGAGCGAATTCATGACGCTCCAGACGATCGGAAACGCCCAGGCGAGCAGGAAGACCGTGGAGATCGCGAGCAGGGCAATGATGCGGAGGCGCTTGGCGGTCATTTGGCCCTCCGCATCGCGAACAGGATGCCGGAGATGATGATGGTCACGACCAGCAGTGCGACCGCGAGCGCCGAGCCGTAGCCGATCGACAGCTCGGTGAAGGACTTTCGGTACGCATAGAGATTGAGGATCTCGGTCGCCGTGCCGGGGCCCCCGGCGGTGACGGTGAAGATCGCCGCGAACGCGGTCAGCGCCACCATGGTCCGCATGATGATGACCATGACGATGGCCGGGCGCAGCAGAGGCAGGGTGATGCGGCGAAAGCGTTGCCACGCGGAGGCGCGGTCGAGCCGCGCCGCCTCGTAGATGTCCTCGGGCAGCGAGGCGAGCGAGGCCAGCAGCACCATGAACGCAAAGGGCGTCCACTGCCAGGTGTGGATCGCGATCACCGAGACCATCGCAAGCGTGGGATCGCCGAGCCAGTTCTTGCTGCCGAGCCCCGCATTTATCGCGAGGAAATCGACGATGCCGAATTCCGGTGCCAGCATGAAGGTACGCCAGATCATGCCCACAACGGCCGGCGACAGCACCACGGGCAGGATGGCGATGACCCTGAACCAGCCCTGGCCGCGCTTCATGTCCATGACCAGCAGGGCGAGCGCGAGGCCAATGATGACCTGCAGCGCGACGGTCGAGCCGGTATAGACGAGGCTCACCAGCAGCGAGGTCCAGAAGCGCTCGTCGGAGAGCAGCACCTGGTAGTTCTCGAATCCGACGAAGCCGTTGGTGAACGGCATCGCCAGGTCCATCCGGAATGCGCTGGTGTAGACCAGGAAGAGCAGCGGAAACGTCGTCGTGGCGAGCAGCGCAAGAAACGCCGGTGCAAGCAGGGCCGCTGCGAACCGGCGTTCGCGCTGCGCCAGGACGCGGCCGAAATCGCTGCGAGGTGCCTCGCTCGCGATCCCGGCCGATGTCACCGCTGTCGTCGCCATGGTTCAGCCGCGCATCATCGGTTCGATGCGGCGCTGCGCATCGTCCAGTGCGGCCTTGATCGAGGCCTGGCCGGAGAGGGCCGACTGAATCGCGGTCGCCATGGTGTCGCCGATCGCCGGCCATTGCGGCACGCGCGGACGCCAGTCGACGTCGGTGTCCTCCTGCAGGGCGCCCATTGTGGCCTCGACGAAGTTCTCGCCGAAGCCGTTCATCAGCTTGATGTAGTCGGGGTCCTTCCAGACCGAGGTGCGGTTGACACCCGAGCGCTTGGTGGGACCGGCGAACTTGTGCGCGGTGCGCGCCTGGGTCTCGGCGCTCGCGGCCCACTGGATGAACAGCCACGTCGCTTTCCGCTTCTTCTCCGGCAGCGCGGAATTGATCGGAAAGCCCCAGTTCCAGATCGACGTGGTGCGCTTGCCCGACGGACCCTTGGGCCAGCGCGCATAAGCGACCTTGCCGATCACCTTGGATTTTTCGGGGTTGTTGATGACCGAAGCCGACGAGTGTGCGTCGATGTAGCTGGCGACGGTGCCTTGCGAGAAGGCGTCGGCGATATCGGGCCAGTTCCAGTTGGCTGCTGCCGTCGGCGCGTACTTCTTCATGATGTCGACGTACCAGGCGAGCGCTGCCTCGGCCTCGGGGCCATTGACGGTGAGCTTGCCGCCCTTCATCCAGTCGCCGCCGAACTCGCGGAAGATCGACGGATAGATGTACATGTTCTGGCCGGCACCGGCGACGCCGCGCAACGCTGCGCCCCAGACGCGATCGTTCGGTGTGTTCAACGCCGCGGCATTGGACATGTAGGCCTCTAGCGTGTCGGCCGGCTTCAGGCCTTTCGCGTCATAGAGGTCCTTGCGATAGACCTGAATGGTGACTTCACCGTCATAGGGCATGCCGTAGAGCTTGCCGTCGATGCCGTTGGCGCTGCGCCAGGCCGGGATGATGTCGTCGAGCTTGAACCAGGCCGGATCGGTCAGCGACTTGTCGGCGAGGTAAGTGTCGAGCGGCTCGACCCATTTGTTCGCGGCATAGAGCGCGTAATACATGGGATCGGCGGCATGGGTCGCGTAGGTCCCGGTCTTCGAGGTCAGGTCGATGACGCTCTTCTGCCGGATCTGCGCCGGCGGAATCTTCTCGAAGCGGACGTCGATGCCGGTGAGCGCCTTGAACTGCGGCGCCAGTGCAATGAGGTTTTCGAAATAGCTCGCCGGGATCACGGCGACCGTGATGGTCTCGCCGGAAACCTGCTGCCAGTCGATCTGAGCGGATTTGTAGGGCGCGAGGTCGGCGTCCTGCGCGGCAGCTTGCCGGAGAAAGGCCGGGCCAAGTGTCGCGAAAGCGGCGGCGGCGGTTCCGGTCTTGAGTAGCGTTCGTCGCGTCGGCCTGAATGACGTCATGCTGTCCTCCCGAAAATCCGGATTTATACTTCCGGTTAGTTAGGACATTTGCCCAAATGTTATAACAAGTCAACCGCGACAAATTGGGTGTCCTCCGGCCGTTTGGCGCGGAGCGTGGACCGACCGCGGACCTCGCCTCCGGGAGGCGCGATCGGGCCGAGCAGCGATGAGATGGAGTTGCCGGCTAGATGTCGCCGAGGAGCTCGAAATCTGCGCGAGCGTCGCCGGCCGTATGGATCTGGCCGCTATATCGCTGTGCGCTCAGCTCGAACGCTGCCGGCAATCGGTCGTCGATAACGAGATGGTGGCACTCGTCGAGATGGCCGCCGCGAACCGTTGCATTGCGCCCGAATTTGGTGACGTCGGCCACGAGCACGGACGTTCGTGAATTGGCGGCGATGGATTGGCGTGCCTTGACTTCATCGACATGGAAGTCGAGCAGCGAGCCGTCCGCATCGACGCCGCCGACGCCGAAGATTCCGAAGTCGGCGCGAAATCCCGAGAAGAAATGCACGGCGGCCTCGCCAATGATGTCGCGGTCGAGCGGCCGCAGCGTGCCGCCGGCGATGGTGATCTCCACGTCCGGATTATGCGAGAACGCTGCGGCCACGTTCAGGCTGTTGGTGATCACCCGCAGATCCCGTCGACGGGAAAGTGCCTGCGCGACATATTCGGGCGTCGTGCCGAGCCCGATCATCAGCGACGTCCCGTCGGGAATGAGTTTGGCGGTCGCATGCGCGATCCGCCGCTTGGCTTCGGCGTTCAGCCTGTGTCTGCTGCTGTAGGCGAGGTTCTGATTCTGGACGGGGAGGCTGACCCCACCATGCACGCGCCGAAGCAATCCTTGGTCGCAGAGCGCATTCACAAGGCGGCGGATGGTCTGCTGGGTCACCTCGAAACGCGCCGCAAGCTGCTCGATGGAAGCGAAGCCTTGCTCGCGCACGATCTCCAGTATGTGGACCTGACGTGTCGTGGCGCTCCTGGCCATGAGCCCTCCGTTCGCGACAAAAGTATCATTTGAACGGCCAAGACGCAATTTTCTGTTTCATATGGTGACACGCTATGTTCATATGAACATAATAGTCGCTACGCCGATGAATGCGCGTGGCTCAAGGGAGGACGCATGTACTGGTCTTTGACCGGCACTGTGCTGCTCCGTTGGAGCGAGCCGCCATCAGCGTAGCTGCATCATGCTGAGAGCGAACCGGCCATGTCGGCGATTACGCTGAATCATGTCTCCAAGTCGTGGGGCGCGATGCGCGCCGTCGATGACATCAGTCTGACGGCGGACGAGGGCTCGCTGCTGGTGCTGCTGGGGCCGTCCGGCTGCGGCAAGTCGACCACGTTGCGGCTGATCGCCGGGCTCGAGGAGGCCGATGCCGGCACGATCGCCATCGGCGGGGTGGACGTGACCCGCCTGTCGCCGGCGGAGCGGAAGATCTCCATGGTCTTCCAGTCCTATGCGCTGTTCCCGCATTTGAGCGTGGCCGAGAACATCATTTTCGGCCTGCGCGTGCGGCGGGTGTCGCAGGCCGAACGCGACGCCCGGCTTCGTCGCGTCGCCGACATCGTTGGTCTCGCGCATCTGCTCGATCGCAAGCCGTCGCAATTGTCGGGAGGGCAGCGCCAGCGCGTCGCGCTGGGACGCGCCATCATCGCCGAGGCGCGGGTCTGTCTCATGGACGAGCCGCTGTCCAACCTGGACGCCAAGCTGCGGCACGAGATGCGAACGGAAATCCGCGCGTTGCAGCAGCGCCTCGGCATGACGATGGTCTACGTGACCCACGATCAGACCGAAGCCATGACGATGGCGGACCGCGTCGTCCTGATGCGCGATGGCCGTATCGAGCAGAACGGCTCGCCGGAAGAGCTCTACAATAGGCCGGCGACGGCGTTTACGGCGCGTTTCATCGGCACACCGCCGATGAACCTGGTGCGTCAGGGCGATCACCTGATCGGCATCCGGCCGGAGCACATTCGCATCGTGCCCGGTGGCGATCATGCCGCGCGGGTCAAGGCCGTCGAGCATCTCGGAGCCGACAGCATCGTGCTGTGCGACATCGACGGTCAGCCGATCTCGGTGCGGCTCGATGGGTTCAGCAAGGTTCAGCCCGGCGAGGATGTCCGGCTGGCCTGGGAGGCCGGTCACGAACATCGGTTCGATCCGGCTACGGAATGCCGATTGGAAACTTCAGCCAGGGAGGGCCGGCTGGCGACCTCCGCTGGATAGCAGCGGTGGCTTCAGGCGCTCGGCGGATTACAGAGGGAGAGAGAGATGTTTGCGCGACGAACGATATTGATGGCAGCCGCACTTGCCGTGCTCTCGATGGGGGCACGTCCCGCTGCCGCGGTGGATCTGACCATGTACTATCCGGTCGCGGTCGGCGGTCCCGTCACCAAGATCATCGACGACATGGTCTCGCGCTTCGAGAAGGACAATCCGGACGTCAAAGTGACGGCAGTCTATGCCGGCAACTACACGGACACGATGACCAAAGCGATGACCGCCATGAAGGGCGGGCAGCCGCCGCAACTGTCGGTGCTGTTGTCGACCGACGTGTTCACGCTGATGGACGAAAACGCGATCGTGCCGTTTGACGACCTCGTCAGCGACAAGGCCTGGTTCAAGGAATTCTATCCCGCGTTCATGGCCAACGGCCAGGTGGACGGCAAGACCTGGAGCATCCCGTTCCAGCGTTCGACCATCGTGCTGTACTGGAACAAGGACGCCTTCAAGGAAGCCGGCCTCGATCCCGAGAAGGCGCCGGCGTCCTGGGACGAAATGGTCGAGATGTCGAAGAAGCTGGTCAAGAAGGAGGGCGCCAACACGACGCGTTGGGGCGTCGAGATCCCGACGACCGGCTACGGCTACTGGATGCTGCAGGCGCTCGCCATCGAGAACGGCCAGAAGATGATGAACGAGGCCGGCACCGAGGTGTACCTCACCGCGCCGAAGACGGTCGGCGCGCTCGACTACTGGGTCGACCTGTCGCGCAAGCACAACATCATGCCGACCGGCAGCATCGACTGGGCGACGCTCCGCACCGACTTCCTCGAAGGCAAGACGGCGATGATGTGGCACACGACGGGTAACCTCACGGCCGTCAAGGACGCCGCAAAATTCCAGTTCGGCGTGGCCATGCTGCCGGCCAAGGAGAGGCGGGGATCGCCGACCGGCGGCGGCAGCTTCTACATCTTCAAGAACGCTTCGGCCGAGCAGCAGAAGGCCGCCGTCAAGTTCATCCAGTGGATGACGGCGCCCGAACGTGCGGCGGAATGGAGCATGAAGACCGGCTACGTCGCAGTGTCGCCGGCCGCCTACAAGACCAAGGCGATGGAAGACTACGCCAAGGGCTTCCCGCAGGCGACCGTCGCGCGCGATCAGCTCGAGCATGCCGTGCCGGAGCTGTCCGTCCACGAAAACGGCCGCATCTACAAGTTCGTGAATGATGCCGTGCAGGCCGCGGTCACGGGCTCGCAGAAGCCGCAGGAAGCGCTGGCCGCCGCGCAGGCGCAGTCCGACCGCGTGCTGCGCGCCGCCAAGTAATCGCAAAGTAAAGACGTGGCGGGGTGGCGGTTCGCCGCCATCCCGCCGGCTCCAGGATGACCGATCTCGCCGCCTCATCGCCAATCCCCGAACGCCGCGCCCGGTCGCAGGCGTGGTGGAATGCCGTGAATGCGTGGCTGCTGCTGTTGCCGGCCGCGGTCCTGCTGGTTGCCTTCACGCACTGGCCGATCCTGGCGACGATCCGGCATTCGCTGTTCATCACCAAGCGGAACGGCAGCGAGGTCTTCGTCGGGACGGACAGCTACCGGGCCATGGCGGCCGATCCGATCTTCTGGAAGGCGCTGGTCAACAATTTCTGGTTCGCACTCGGCACGATCCCGACGTCGATCGCGCTCGCCCTGATCATGGCGGTCTGGGTCAATCGCAACATGCGCGGCCGCGGCTTTCTGCGGCTGGCGTACTTCACGCCGACGGTGCTGCCGATGATCGCCGTCGCCAACATCTGGCTGTTCTTCTACACGCCGGACTACGGCGCGCTCGATCAGCTGCGCGGGCTGTTCGGCCTCGGCGGCTGGAACTGGCTCGGCGATCCCTCGACGGTGATGGGCTGCCTGATCGTGATGGTGATCTGGAAGGAAGCCGGCTTCTTCATGATCTTCTATCTGGCGGCGCTGCAGCAGCTCTCGCCGGACCTCGATGAGGCCGCCTCCATCGAAGGCGCGAGCCGGTGGTACACGTTCCGCCGGATCACGTTCCCGCTGCTGATGCCGACCACGCTGTTCGTAGCCATCAACGCCGTCATCAACTCGTTCAAGCTGGTGGACCATCTGGTCATCATGACAAAGGGCGGTCCGAACAACGCCAGCACGCTGCTGCTCTATTACATTTACGAGGTCGCCTTCACGTTTCAGGACTCCTCCTACGCGGCAACGCTGACAGTCGTGCTTCTGACGCTGCTGAGCGCGATTGCGCTGCTCAAGTTCGGCTATCTCGATCGCAGGATCCACTACCAATGAGAGGCAGGACACACCCCATCGAGGCCGTCGCAGCATGGCTCCTCGCTTTGATCTGGCTCGCCCCCTTGGGCTATGCCTTCTGGAGCGCGCTGCATCCGGCGGCCTATGCCACGTCGTTCAGCCTGTCCGCGCCCTGGACGCTGGAGAATTTTGCCCGGGCCTGGAAGCAGGCGCCGTTCGGCCGGTACTACCTCAACACGGTCGTGCTGGTGACGTTCATCCTGGTCGGCCAACTCATCCTGTCGACGCTGGCCGCCTATGCCTTTGCGCGCTTCAGATTCAGGGGCAGCGGCATTGCGTTTGCCCTCGTGCTGCTCCAGCTCATGATCATGCCCGACGTCCTCATCGTCGAGAACTACCGCGCGATCGCAAAGCTTGGTTTGCTCGATACGATTCCTGCCATCGCGCTGCCATATCTGGCGAGCGCCTTTGGTATCTTCCTGTTGCGGCAGACGTTCAAGAGCGTGCCTCAGGAGCTGGTCGAGGCCGCCCGCGTCGAGGGAGCAGGCCCGCTCGTGATCCTTTGGCGGGTCTATGTGCCCTTGGCCCGGCCCACCTACATCGCGTTCGGTCTCGTCTCCGTCAGTTATCACTGGAACAACTTCCTGTGGCCGCTGATCGTCACGAATTCGGTGGAAGCGCGGCCGCTCACGGTGGGGCTCGCGGTTTTCGGCGCGCCTGAGACCGGCGTGGATTGGTCGGTGATCACGGCCGCGACCGTGATGACGATGGCGCCGCTGTTGATCGCGTTCCTGCTGTTCCAGCGTCAGTTCGTTCAGTCATTCATGCGCGCGGGTATCCGGTAATGCGGCTTCTCACCTGGAACATACAGTGCGGCAAGGGGTGCGACGGAGTCACCGATCTCTCCAGGATCGTTACCGTCGCCAGGCAGACGCTCGATGCGGACGTGTTCTGCTTCCAGGAGGTGAGCGCCAATTTTTCGAGATTTGACGATGGCGCGGATCAGAGCGCCCAGCTCGCAGCCTTGCTGCCCGGCTACTCCGCAATATTCCGGCCGGCGATCGAGACGATAGATCGCGCGGGAAGCCTCCACTGCTTCGGCAACATGACGTTGTCGCGATTGACGGTGTTGCAGATCGCCAATCACCTCCTGCCGTTTCCGGGCGCAGGTGGGGTGCGCAGCATGCGCCGTCACGCCCTGGAGGTGACGCTTCAGACCTCGTTTGGCGCGGTTCGCATCGTCAACACGCATCTCGAGTTTCATTCGGCCGATCAGCGTCACGCGCAGATCACGCGGCTGTTGGATCTGCAACAAGACGCGTCGGGGAGCCCCAGGCAGGCCAGCTCCCGGCACGATGAGCCATATGGGAGCCAGACCGTCGCGGCGTCGAGCCTGATGTGCGGCGATTTCAATTTCGACGTCGCCGATCCCCAGCACGCCCTGATCGACCGCGCCGGCCGGCCCGGCTTGAATTATCGGGATGCGTGGGCCGCCAATCGTCCGGGTCGCCCGCGGGCGCCGACATGCGGCATCTTTGATCGCGCGCAATGGCCCGACGGGCCGGACTGTCGCGACTTCATCTTCGTCACGGAGGATCTGGTCAGTCGCGTGCGCAGCATCGAGGTCAACGCAGCAACCGATGCGTCCGACCACCAACCCCTCGGGATCGAGCTGGCGGACTAGAGAATGGCGAAGTCATCAAAGCTTGTCGTTGCAAGGAAGGGCAGGGTGCTCCTCGTCAGGCGGCGGCGCGACAAACGCTGGATGTTTCCGGGCGGCCGCAGGCGTGCCGGCGAGAGTGAGAGAAAGTGCCTCCATCGCGAGATCATGGAGGAACTGCCCAAGCTCAGGCTTGGCGAGTTGAGGCTGTGGAAGGAAGTCAACGGCAAGAACCGCAGGTCCGGCCGAAGGATGAGCGATGCGATCTTCCTGGGCAAGAAGGCCTCGGGTCCCCTGAAGATCGGCGACAGGAAGGAGCTCGACCGGGCGGAATGGCGCAAGCCGCGCGGACTGAAGCTGAGCCCAACCTCGCGCTACATTCGCGACAAGCTGTTTCCGAAATAGGCAAGGGCCTGGCTGTTCGCCGTGCGGAGCAGTACAGGCAGCCTAACCAGTTGCGCGCGGGAGCATGCCCCTGGCCGTGATCTCCGCCGAGAGTTCTTCGATCGTCTTGCGCTGCTCCATCGCGGTTCTGCGGATCAGGGCAAAGGCGGCAGGTTCCGCGAGCGCATGCGAATGCATCACCTGGAGAACGGCGGCGAGCACGAGGCGACGCGACCGCAGGCGCTGCTCGAGCTTGAGAATCTGCTGCTTCAATTCGCCTGTGCGTTCGTTGCGCTCGAATGCCATCACGAGCGCTGCGTAGATGCCGGCGGACCGCAGCGGCTTGATCAGGAACGATGCCGGATCGAGCTCGAACACCAGCTTGAGGCGGCTCGGCGTTTCGGTGCCGAGCAGGGCGATGACGGGCGATCGCGCCAGGTACGCGCGTTGCGCCGGTTGCAGCAGGGGCAGGAACTCGTCGTCGATCAGCGATAGATCAGGGGCGAAGCCGACGGGCTCCGCCGGCGTCCATGCGACACCCTCGATCCCGAGACGTTCGAACTGCCGTCGCACGATGGTTGAGTCGCGCTCGTCCTTGATGGCGACGAGCGCCTTGCGTCCGCGTAGCGAAAATGAAGACGGTCTGCTCATTTCACAACCCGCAAATGTGGCGCGTTCGGCAATGCGCCGCCCGCCGAGGTGTCTTTCGACGGGCTGACGGCAACGTCGAGCTGCGTCAGGTAGGGATCAGGCTTAACAGGCGCGTCGGCTTCCCAGAAGATATCAAATTGTCCTTGCGGATTGGATATGGCAAGCCGCGGTGTAAGGACGCAATGATTGTTGCCGCCGTCGATCCACACCGGTCCTTGCGGCGAATTGTAGCGATAGCCCGCCGCGGCGCGCCGCACTTCGGCAATGTCGGACGTCCCCGCGCGCTGCAGCGCACGCGCCAGCAGATAGACCGCGACATAGGCGGACTGCCCGTCCACGGAAGGACTGCTGTCCGGGCCATAGCGCGCCTTCCAGCGCGCGACGAAGGCGCGGTTCTCCGGCAGGCGGATGCTCTCGAAATAGGCCGACGAGGTGATGCAGCCGGCCGATGCCGGCCCGACGATCGCCAGTTCCGGCTCGCACAGGCTGCAGCTCAGCATGGGTATCTCGAGGCCGGCGGCTTTGGTGCCGGCGTCAAAGGCGCGGATGAAGTCGTAGCTCGAGCTTCCGACCAGCGTGTTGAACACGATCGGCGGCTTGCGGCGGACGATCTCGTCGACGATGTGACCGACGGCGCTTTCGCCGAGCTCGAGCAGCCGTTCGGCGAGGATGTGGCCATCTGCCGCGCTGACCAGCTCACGGGTGACGCGATTGGTCTCCCAGGTCCACACATAGTTGGAGCCGACGCAGAAAAACTCCCGCGACAGATTGTCGAGCACGTAGCGGACCAGCGGCAACACGTTGTGATTGGGCGAGGCGCCGACATAGATCACGTTGTCCGAGCACTCGAAGCCCTCGTAGCGGGCGGGATACCAGAGCAGGCGATCGGTGCGCTCCACGATGGGGAGGACCTGCTTGCGCGAGGCCGAGGTGTAGCAGCCGACGATGTGCTCGACGCCGACATTGCGGATCAAATCGTCACAGACCGTGTGATATTCGGAGACGATGCCGCGGGGGTCGCGGATGTGGGGCGTGATCGAGAAGTCGAACTCGGTCTGCGTGTTGATCTCGTCGACCGCCATCATCGCACTCTTGAGGATCTCGCGGCCCATTGCCTGATAGGGCCCGGACTGCGAGCAGATGATGCCAACGGGAACAGACGGCTTTGTCATTGACGGCTTTCGATCGCGAAACGCGAAGATGAAATCATCATCGCCGATGAGAGCGCAAGGGGCTTACAGTCGGCTTGCCGTTTTGCTGCGCAGCACTCTCGAAATTTAGGCAGGCAGCATCGTTGACAACACGATGGGCAGTTACTTAGACTTTTCTCCTACAGAGCGACCTGTCGAACCTCGCGTGCGCTGATCTGGCCGATGACGTCCAGCTCTTTGCTAACCAAGTGCTTCGTTCGATCACGGCCCCTGAGCGATAGATCATAGCCGCGGCATTTGAGCCATTCGTCACCTCATTCGGGAGGGACGGGTGGCTTTTTTCGTTTGCCGCCAGGACAGCTGGCGATGCGTTCGCATCGCCAGAACGGTGACGCACGCGCCTGCCGGCGATGCGCCACGTCGAGGGAGAGGATGAGGAGCGATGGCGGCAACGGATCTCCACTATCTTGGGCTCGTCGAGATCGGACAAAAGGTCCAGGCCAAGGAATTGTCGCCAGTCGAAGTCACCAAGGCGATGCTCGGCCGGATCGACAAGCTCGACGGCAAGCTCAAGAGCTTTGCGCATGTGATGGCCGACTCGGCACTCGCGGAAGCGGCTGCGGCCGAGAAGGAGATCGCTTCCGGCAAGATCAGGGGACCGCTGCACGGCGTGCCGGTTGCTGTGAAGGATCTCTGCTGGGCCAAGGGCGCGCCGGCCGCGCATGGCATGACGATCCATCGCGACTTCCGCCCGACGGAGGACGCCACGGTGGTTGCGCGGCTGAAGGAGGCCGGCGCGATCATCCTCGGCAAGCTGCAGCAGACCGAGGGCGCCTATGCCGATCATCATCCGAAGATCGACCCGCCGAAGAACCCGTGGAACGCGGATCTCTGGCCCGGCGCATCGTCGAGCGGTTCCGGCGTGGCGACCGCGGCCGGCCTCTGCTTCGGCTCGCTCGGCACCGATACCGGCGGGTCGATCCGCTTTCCGTCCGCGGCCAATGGTGTCACCGGGCTCAAGCCGACCTGGGGACGGGTCAGCCGCTACGGCGCGTTCGAGCTGGCGGCGACGCTGGATCACATCGGCCCGATGGCGCGGAACGCGGTCGATTGCGGCGCGATCCTTCGCGTGATCGCCGGGCAAGATCCCAAGGACACGACGGCGGTTCCGCTGTCGGTACCCGATTATCTCGCCGGCCTGACCGGCGATCTGCGCGGCGTGACCATCGGCGTCGACCGGCGCTGGACCAGCGAAGGCACCGACGGCGATGCCGCCAAGGTGCTGGCCGAGGGGGTGCGGGTGGCGGCCGATCTCGGTGCGAAGATCAAGGAAATCTCCTTTCCCGATCCCAAGGCGATCATCGACGACTGGTTCCCGCTCTGCGGCATCGAAGTCGCGGTCGCGCATGAGGAGACCTACCCGGCACGCAAGGACGAGTACGGCCCGGCACTGGCGGGCCTGCTCGATCTCGGCCGGCAACAGTCCGGCATGGACTACCAGAAGATCGTGCTCCGACGCGAAGCGTTTCGCGGCGCCGTGCGTGCGCTGTTCGAGACGGTCGATCTCCTCGCGATCCCGGCCCAGGCGTTCGCCGCGCCGACGCTTGCCAAGATGGCGGCGCTCGGTGAGGACGCCTCGCTGATTGGAGGCCTGCTCCGCTTTACATGCCCGTTCGACATGACGGGGAGTCCGACCGTGACATTGCCCGGCGGCTTTGCGGCGAATGGCGGCCCGGTCGGTTTCCAGTTCGTCGGCCGTCACTTCGAAGAGGCCGGCCTCGTTCGCGCAGGCGATGCGTTCCAGCGCGTCACCGACTGGCACAAGCGTCATCCCGCGATCTGAGCCGAGGAGCCGATCTCATGTCCGAAGACTGGTTGAAGACATCCATCATGGCCAAGCGCGCCGTCGCCAAGGGCGCGACCGGCGCGACCCATAGCCTGACCATCGAGCAGCAGGGGGACTTCCATTACGTCTACGGTCCCTATGCCAAGCCGACCCTGTCGATCGACCCGGGCGGGGTGGTCGTCGTCGAAACCGAAGATGCGTTCGGCGGCGTGCTGACCAAGGAGACCGACAGCCCCATCGCCAAGCTGAACTTCCCCTATCTCAATCCGCAATGCGGGCCGATCGCGGTGAAGGGCGCCAAGAAGGGCGATTGCCTCGCGATCTACATCCGCGACGTCGAGACACGGGGCGAGCAGCCGGCCGGCACGACCTGCATCATTCCGGAGTTCGGTGGGCTGGTCGGGACCGGGTCGACGGCGCTGCTCAATCCGCCGTTGCCGGAGCGCGTGAAGAAGCTGCATGTCGACAGGAACGGCGTGCGCTGGAACGACAAGCTCACGCTGCCCTACGAGCCCTTCATCGGCACCATCGGCGTCTCGCCGGAGATCGAGGCGATCTCGTCGCTGCTGCCGGACTATCACGGCGGCAATATGGATCTGCCCGATGTTGCGCCCGGCGCGATCATTTATTTCCCGGTGCATACCGACGGCGGGATGCTCTATGTCGGCGACTGTCACGCGACGCAGGGCGACGGCGAGCTCTCCGGCGTCGCGCTCGAGCAGCGCGCGACCGTCACGCTCCAGGTGGACCTGATCAAGAACTGGAGCTTCGCCTGGCCTCGGCTCGAGACCAAGGACTTCATCATGACAATCGGCAGCGCGCGTCCGCTCGAGGATGCCGCGCGCATCGCCTATCGCGAACTGGTGCGGTGGATGGCGGCCGATTACGGCTTCGACGAGATCGACGCCTACATGCTGCTCAGCCAGGCCGGCCGCATGCGCCTCGGCAACATGGTCGACCCCAAATACACGATGGGGGCGTCCATCCTGAAGAATTACCTCAAGCCATGACACCCAGCCGCTTTCCATAGAGGGGACATCACGATGAATTCGGGACGCAAGTTACGGATGGTTTTGCTCGGCGCCATGCTCGGCACCGCGGCGTCGATGAATCTTGCCAGCGCCGCGGAGCCGCCACTGAAGGTCGGCCTGCTCGAAGACGTGTCCGGCGATCTTGCCTTCATGGGCATGCCGAAGCTGCACGGCTCGCAGCTCGCCGTCGAGGAGATCAACAAGAGCGGCGGCATTCTGGGCCGGCAGATCGAGCTGATCCACCTCGATCCCCAGGGCGATAACGCACGCTACCAGGAATTCGGCCGCCGCCTGCTCAATCGCGACAAGGTGGACGTGCTGATCGGCGGCATCACTTCGGCCTCGCGCGAGGCGCTGCGTCCGATCGTTGATCGCACCTCGACGCCGTATTTCTACACCAACCAGTACGAAGGCGGCGTCTGCGATGCCAGCATGATCAGCATGGGCGCGGTGCCCGAGCAGCAATTCTCGACGCTGATTCCCTGGATGGTCGAGAAGTTCGGCAAGAAGGTCTATGTCATCGCGGCCGACTACAATTTCGGCCAGATCTCGGCGGAGTGGAACCGCAAGATCATGAAGGATCTCGGCGGCGAGGTCGTCGGCGAGGAGTTCATCCCGCTCGGCGTGTCGCAGTTCGCGCAGACCATCCAGAACATCCAGAAGGCCAAGCCGGACTGGCTGCTGACGATCAATGTGGGCGCTGCCCAGGACTCGTTCTTCGAGCAGGCGGCTGCGGCCAACCTCAATTTGCCGATGGGCTCGTCGATCAAGGTCATGCTCGGCTTCGAGCACAAGCGGTTCAAGCCGCCGGCGCTCAACAACATGCACGCGACCGCGAACTGGTTCGAGGAGATCGATACGCCCGAGGCCACCGAGTTCAAGAAGCGCTGGCACGCCAAGTTCCCCGACGAGCTCTACATCAACGACATGGGGTACAACGCCTATAACGCGCTCTACATGTACAAGGCGCTGGTCGAGAAGGCGAAATCGATCAAGCTCGAGGACATGCGGAAAGTGATCGCGACCGGCGATGCCTGCATCGACGCGCCCGAGGGCAAGGTCTGCATCGACCCGAAGAGCCAGCACACCTCTCACCGCATGCGCCTGATCTCGGTCGGGCCGAAGCACGAGGTGAAGGTCGAGAAGGACTACGGCACGATCCAGCCTTACTGGCTTGGCGAGATCGGGTGCGATCTCACCAAGAAGAACGACAAGGACCAGTACACGCCGAGCCATCTCCCCAAGAAGTCCTGAGGCGGGCACGGATCTTGCTCGTGTTTGATGTCACGTTTCTGAACAAGACCGGCGCCGCAACGACGCGGCGTCGGGATCGGCAAGGGGACCAAGATGTCGGCTGAATTGTTCTCGCTGTTCTATCAGTTCGCCGACGTCTTCGCGTTCCTCATTCTCTCGGCCGCAGGCCTCGCCATCGTGTTCGGCATGATGGGTGTCATCAACATGGCGCATGGCGAATTCATCATGTGTGGCGCCTATGTGACCGTCGGCTTGGTGAATCTCGGCGTGCCGCTCGCGATTGCCCAGATTCTGGCCGCGTTGACGGCCGGGCTCATCGGTGTCCTCGTTGAATTCCTCGTCGTGCGGCGGTTCTACAAGCGCCCCCTGGATTCGCTGCTCGCGACCTGGGGACTGAGCCTGATCGTGACGCAGTCGATGCTCCTGATCGTCGGCTCCGCCGTGCGCGGCATCGGGACGCCCGAGGGGAGCTTTGCGATCGGCGGCTATACGTTCTCGACCTACCGCCTGGTGCTGTTCGGTTGCGCCGTGGCGGTGCTGGCCGGCCTCTACATCATCTTCATGAAGACGCGCTTTGGCGTGATCGCGCGAGCGACGATGCAGAATGCGGCGATGGCCAAGGCGCTGGGCGCACGCACCGGCCGCATCTATGCGATCAGCTTCGGGATCGGAACCGGCCTTGCCGGGCTTTGCGGCGCGCTCTACGCGCCGACCATGACGCTGATCCCGACCATGGGCGCGACCTTCGTGGTCGAGAGTTTTGTCACCGTCGTGATCGGCGGAGCGAACGTGCTGCTCGGAACGGCGCCGGCCGCGGTGTTCCTAGCAATGATCCGGATGGCGCTCAATGCGAGCTACGGCCAGATTATCGGACAGATCGGCATGCTGGTCGCCGTCATCCTGATCATCCGCGTCTTGCCCGAGGGACTCTCCAGCGTGCTGGTTCGCCGTGGACGCTAAAGGGAATCTGTGATGTTCAAGCTGCTCGAAGGCCCACAGACGCTCGGACGCGGCAAGATGTTCTGGTCGTGCTTCCTGGTCGTGCTCGCGGGCGCGCTGGCCTATCCGCTGTTCGCCCATTCCTACGACGTCGGCAATTTCGCCTACTTCCTGATCTGGATCTTCATGGCGCTCGGCCTCTGCCTGATGTGGGGCTATGGCGGCATGCTGTCCTTCGGCCAGACCTTGTTCTTCGGCATCGCCGGTTACGGCTACGGCGTGCTCGCGATCAACATGGGCGGCGGCACCGCGACGATCGCCGCGCTCGTGCTCTCCGTGGTCCTGGCGATGATCGCCGCCGGCATCCTCGGCTATTTCATGATCTGGGGCGGCATCAACGGCATCTTCTTCGGAATCGTGACGCTGTCCGCGACGCTCGTGCTCGCCTTCTTCCTCGGCCAGACGGCCGGGCCGGAATGGCATATCGGGCCGGCGCGGTTGAACGGCTTCAACGGCATGAAGGGCATGGACCCGCTGACGGTCGGCGACTTCTACATCGAGGGCTCGGCGCTCTATTACGTCATGGTCGCGCTGATCGTGATCGTCTATCTCGCGCTGCGGATGCTGGTCAACTCGGGCATCGGCAACGTCATCGTGGCGACGCGGGAGAATCCCCAGCGCGCGGAGATGCTGGGCTACGACGTCAGGAAATATCAGCTGCTGACCTTCGTGATCGGCAGCGGTCTCGCCGGCCTAAGCGGCGCGCTCTACACGTCCTGGGGACAGTTCATCACCCCGTCCAGCATCGGCTTGCCGGCCGCCGCGATGCCCATCGTGTGGGTGGCGTTCTCCGGGCGCAGCGATCTGACCGCGACCTTGATCGGGTCGTTCCTGCTGCTGTTCGGCTTCCAGACCATCACGGTCTACAGCCAGCAGGCGGCGCTGGTGCTGATGGGCGCGCTGCTGCTCGCGACCGTGATGCTGGCGCCGCAGGGCTTCGTGCTCGGCATCGGCAAGCTCGCCGCCGACTGGTGGCAGGGACGCCGGCGACGCGGCCACGTCGTGGCAGAGGCCGGCCGCTTGCAACCGGAAGAGTCCTGATCATGTCGCTGGTCGAAGTCAAAGGCGTATCGAAGCGCTTCGGCGGATTGACGGCCGTCTCCGGCGTCGACCTCACGGTCAACGCCGGGGAGATCCATTGCCTGATCGGCCCCAACGGCGCCGGCAAGAGCACGCTCTTCAAGCTGATCGTCGGCCTCTATCCGCCGACCGAGGGCAGCATCCTGTTCGACACCGTCGATATCACGGCCGAGCGCCCCTACGCGCGCGTGCAGCGAGGCATGAGCATCAAGATGCAGGCCCCGAGCGTGTTCAAGGAACTGCCGGTCCGGCAGAACATCCAGACCGCGCTGCAGGAGCGATTGTCCGGCTCGGAGCGCATCGCCGAGGAAGATCGCCTGCTGACGCTGCTCAATCTTGCGGCGGATTGCGACAAGCTGGCGGGCGCGCTGTCGCACGGCCAGCAGCAATGGCTCGAAATCGGGATGGCGCTGGCTTTGAAGCCGCAGCTCCTGCTGCTGGACGAGCCGACCGCGGGCATGTCGCCCGAGGAAACCTTCAGGACCGGCGAGTTGATCAGGTCGTTCAATGCCGAGGGCATGACGGTGCTCGTGGTCGAGCACGACATGGCTTTCGTTCGCCAGGTCGCCCAGCGCGTCACGGTGCTGCATCTCGGCAGGATTTTTGCGCGCGGCACGCTTGAAAGCATCCTGCAGGATGAGAAGGTCGCGGAAATCTATCTGGGTAAGACCCATGCGCACTGAACCGTCGTCGTCAGAGCGGATTATCGACGTCGCCGAATTATGGGCGGGATACGGCGCGACGCCGATCCTGCAGGGCGTCACCATGTCAGTCTCGCGTGGCGAGATCGTCGGCGTGATCGGCCGCAACGGCGTCGGCAAATCGACCCTGATGCGCTGCCTGATCGGGCTGCTGCAAACCTGGCGCGGCACGATCCGCTTCATGGGGCAGGACGTGACCGCGCTGGAGGCAGACGCACGGGCGAGGGCGGGCTTCGGCTACATCCCGCAAGGGCGCGACGTGTTCCCGCAAATGACGGTCGAGGAAAACCTTCAGGTCGGCGAGCTGATCGGCGGTCCCGGCGGCAAGAAGCTGCCGGAGCTGGTCTACGAATATTTCCCAAGGCTGAAGGAGCGTCGGCGACAGGCCGCGGGCACCATGTCGGGCGGCGAGCAACAGCAGCTCGCCATCGGCCGCGCGCTGATCGGTAATCCGTCCCTGATGATTCTGGACGAGCCTTCCGAAGGCATCCAGCCGTCGATCGTTCAGCACATCTGCGAAGCGCTCCGGTCGTTTCGCAACGAGCTCGGAACCACCATCATCTTCGTCGAGCAGAACCTCGACACGATCCTGGCGATCGCCGAGCGCTGTTACATCATGGAGAAGGGCAAGATCACGCGGTCGCTCGCCGGCGGCGAGGTCAACGAGGACAATGTGCGCGAACAGCTTCTGCTCTGAACGGCCTCGGGCGTGCTTTCAAGTCGTCAATAGGGAGGAAATGAACATGGATCTCGGACTCAAGGGCGCAAGGGTTCTCGTCACCGGCAGCACGAAGGGCATCGGCAGGGCGATCGCCGACACCTTTGCAGCCGAAGGCGCCAATGTCGGCATCTGCGCGCGCAACCAGGCCGACGTCGACAGCGCGGTCACCGCGATCAAGGCGAAGGGCGTCGCCGCGTTCGGCAGCTCGGTGGACGTCTCCAATGGCCCGGCGCTCAAGGCCTGGGTGGAGGATATGGCGTCCAAGCTCGGCGGCATCGATATCGTCGTCGCCAATGTCAGTGCGCTCTCGATCGAGCAGGACGAGGAGAGCTGGGAGAAGGAGTTCTCAACCGACATGATGGGCACGGTGCGGCTGGTCAATGCGGCGATGCCGCATCTGGAGAAGAGCAAGGGGGCCGCGATCGTCACCATCTCCAGCGTGTCGGGCCGCGAAGTCGATTTCGCCAGCGGTCCTTACGGGACATTCAAGGCCGCGATCATCCACTACACGCAAGGACTTGCCTTCCAGCTTGCCGGCAAGGGCATCCGCGCCAACTCGGTCTCACCGGGCAACACCTATTTCGAAGGTGGCGTCTGGAACCAGATCAAGGACGGTAATCCCGAGCTGTACAAGACCGCCCTGGCGCTGAATCCGACCGGCCGCATGGGCACGCCGCAGGAAATGGCGAATGGCGCGGTGTTTCTTGCCAGCAAGGCGGCGAGCTTCATCACCGGCACCAACCTCGTCGTCGATGGTGCGCTCACGCGCGGGGTGCAGTTCTAGACGTATCCAGCATCGCGCCATTATGAGACCGGGCCGTCGCGGCGCCGGTGAGCGAAGCCGTTTCCGACAACAACAGGGCTGTCAGATGTCAGCAGATCCAATCCACTACAAGTCGATCACCGAACTCTCCGAGCTGTTCCGTTGCGGCGAGCTTTTGCCCTCGAAGGTGACCGAGGCCATGCTGAGCCGGATCGCCAGGCTCGACGGAAAATTTCATGGTTATGCACTCGTCCTTGCCGAGCGCGCCATGGCGCAGGCGAAGCGCTGTGACGCCGAGCTTGCCAGTGGCATCTGGCGCGGGCCTCTGCACGGCGTGCCGATCGGACTGAAGGACCTCTGCTACACCAGCTTCGCGCCGACGGCAGGTGGCACCACGATCCACGCCAAGTTCGTCCCGTCGTTCAACGCGACGATCGTGGACCGGCTCGAGCAGGCCGGCGCCGTCACGCTCGGCAAGCTTAAGATGACCGAGGGGGCCTACACCAGCCATCATCCGAACGATCAGGCGCCGCTCAATCCCTGGGGCGTCGATTACTGGGTCGGCTCGTCCTCCAGCGGATCGGGCGTGGCGACCTCGGCGGGGCTCTGCTTCGGCTCGATCGGTAGCGACACCGGCGGCTCGATCCGGTTTCCATCGGCAACCTGCGGGCTGACCGGGATCAAGCCGACCTGGGGACGCGTCAGCCGCCATGGCGTCTTTCCGCTGGCCGACTCGCTCGACCATGTCGGGCCGATGTGCCGGAGCGCAGCCGACGCGGCGGCCATGCTCGGCGTCATCGCAGGGGCGGATGTCAACGATCCCACCGCCCTGCAGGCCCCCGTGCCGAACTATCTCGCGGGGATCGGTGACGGGGTCCGCGGCCTGCGGATCGGCGTCGACCGCAGCTACACCCAGAACGGCATCGATCCGCAAGTGGTCGCCGCGTTGCTCGAAGCCGAGCGGACGCTCGCCGCGCTCGGGGCCGACATCCGCGAGGTCAAGTTCCCGGCCTATGAGAAGCTCGTGAGCATGTGGATTCCGATGTGCTCGATCGAGACCGCTGAGGCGCATCTTGAGACCTATCCGTCGCGGAAGTCGGAATACGGCCCGGACCTAGCGCAGCTGATCGAGCAGGGCAGGTCGATGAGTGGCGTCGAGATCGCGCAGATCCATCACGAGCGGCTGAAATTTTGCGGCAGCCTGGCCGCCCTGTTTGGCGATATCGACCTGCTGCTGATCCCCACCATGCCCGTGCCGATCCCGACACTGACCAGGATGGGAGAGTACGGCGCCGATCCGAACGTGCTGCTCAGCATCCTGCGCTTCACCGCGGTGTTCGACTTCTCGGGCAACCCGACCATCACGCTGCCGAATGGCATGGCGTCGGACGGCTTGCCGCTCAGCATGCAGCTCGTCGGCCCGCATCTGTCGGAGGATGTGCTCGCGCGCGCCGGGCATGCCTTCCAGTCGGCGACGGATTGGCATACCCGGCGCGCTCCGATCGATTGAGCCTGTGTCGGCTCGGCTCGGGGGGACTGGACACCGCTGTCCTGACGGTATGTGAAGCATACTGTGGCAGTACAAGCGGTGGCGAGTTGCTCTACCTTTGTAAGACAATTCAGTCGATTGATCCCGATAGGTAACGAAATCGCGAGTATTACGAACGGCGTAAATTATCCTGTGAATCCAAGATCGAAAAATTGTGGCGGATATACCGTCGGGATTGGTCCGTCAGACGCGGAGATTTGTGCTTGCAAAACAACGACGAAACCTCCTGCAAAATGATAGAGTGGGGAGTAGTGCGACCGGCTGGCAACGCGCAGTTTAGGGTAGTTTAGTCGACTTCTTCTCGCCTTCTTCGCGTTGAGAATCCTGATCGGTGTGGTGCGCTTGGCTTATCGCAGCAGAAGAGCGAAATCCATTGCGAGGTCACTGATGGAGTATCGCAGCGCGCTCGATCGTACAGAAGGGCCGAGAGCTTAAAGCCCACACCAGCAGGTTTTGGAGCAAAGTGATCCGCGGGCCGTCATTCCGTGCAGCAAATCCTTTAGTTTGCGGCTGATCACCGCGAGACGATCAGGGGGCAGCAACTGCAACCGTTTCTTCGATGATCTTCGGCTGTCCACCTTCGCTGGTAAATATGGATGAGTAATAACCGTGAAACGGCCGGTCTCCTACTTTGGCTTGCCATGTTCCAGCGTTGAAAACGAAGGCTCCTTCGGGACGTGAGGTGGTTCTTTGAACCGAATAGTCATGCAGTCCGAGCTTGAGGACGTCGCTGAAACTCCCGCGAATGGCGTCCCGCCCCTGAAAGATGCCGCTTGGCGTCACCCGCACAGCGTTCTCTGCAAATGTTGCGGTCATAGTGTCCAGATCACCGCGATTGTACGCTTCTGAAAAGTGCTTGTGCATCTCGTCGATGGCAGCAGCATCAAGCGTCTCTCCCGCAATCGAGCTGCTCGGAATGGCAAGCAGCAGGCAAAGAATAAAAGCCGCTGATCTGAACGCCATGTTCCCTCCGTTGCGTGAGCTATTATCGATCTAGCGCTGGGTCCGTGCGACAACTGACCGCTGTCGCCTGACGGAGATTCTCACCTTACTGTTGAGGTACGTACGCGATACGTGGAGTGTCTGGGGTTTAAGGGTCCGTGTTGGGTCATTCGGCGACCTCGCTAGCTTGGCAGGTCTTGGAGTGAAGCGGACTAACCTGCGGTAATGCCTAATTATCGGAAGTCATGCCGAGCAAAAAACTGCTCCGCGGCCATCAAGGCGGGCTAGAGTTGTCTCCGTGGGGCATCCTGGAGGTGAAACATGCATAAGGCTTTGCTGTTTTCTGTTGCGCTTGTCAGTATGCTCGGGTTCGGCGCCCAAAATGTCGCGCGTGCCGTTTCTGCTGACCCGCATCTGATCGGCGCGATTGCTTTGTCGTCCAACGTGCACTTGGCTCGGGCAGCCGTGCGCGGCCCGCGTGGTGGGGGCGCCGTTGTTGGCCCACGAGGAGCGGCCGTTCGTGGCCCGCGCGGCGGAGCCGCCGTCGTTGGCCCGCGTGGCCGCGCAGCTGTCGTTGGTCCACGCGGCGGAGCCGCTGTCGTTGGTCGGCGCTATTACGGCGGCGTCTGGTACGGCACCGGGAGGCGCTACTGGAACGGCCGCTGGTGGCCATATGGCACAGGCACTTGCTGGCGCCGCAGTCCAATCGGTTTCGTGTGGGTCTGCGGCTAGCAGTTTTGCACTTGCCGCCTTGATCTAGGTCAAGGGTGGGTGCGTAGATGGTCATTTCCTATTTTGGTCATGAGCGCACCCGCCCGACCAGCCAAGGAAGGTCCGCGCCAAAACCTTCGTGCTTGGAAGAGGCTCTGAGTGTTGTAGCGTGCGACACCCAGCCGAAAGCGATCGGTCTCAACGTCGGCGGCAGGACGGACGTCGTGTTGGCTGGCTGGTCCGACAATACCGGCCCATCAATCTTCGTCACTGAATGCCATCTTGACCACGACTTTTTCAAGGGCTCCGCAGTCGAGCGGTACATCACGCCCAGCGTAGAAGGTTTATCGGAAATGCAATTTCCTGACGATGGACTGCCGTTGCTAGAGAAGCAGCATAACGCACGGTTTAGCCGAACTGACGCGGGGACCTTTGGCGCAGTCACGATCGGCGGACTTGTCGGCGGCTTCGCGCAACACACACAGGTCGACGCGGGGGGTATCAAGATAGAGGTTCTGATGCGTTGGCCAGACGAGATCGTTGGCGGCGCCCCCGCGTGAAGGCGGTGGGCTGCGACTAGCCTTTCTTTTGTCGAAATTCGAGCACTAGCTTTGCTTTTTGAAAAATGGAGAAGTTAAGTGGCTATGGGGACAGTAAAGTGGTTCAATTCAACGAAGGGTTATGGGTTTATACAGCCCGACAATGGCGGCAAAGACGTCTTTGTTCACATCTCGGCAGTTGAAAAGGCCGGTTTTACCTCACTCGCAGAGGGCGCCAAAGTGAGCTTCGACGTCGTAAACAATCGCGGCAAAGATTCAGCGGAAAATCTTCGTATCGGCTGAGGCGGCCCCAGGGCGCCGTGTTGATCCTCAAGCGGCGCCGCGCAGCGGCAAGGCGAGCTGCAATGCAACAGGACGGCTCGCGTTAGCTTGGACGAAGGCTTCAAGCGCGGGCGAGAGGTCCAGCCCTTCACCGGCGGCTCGGTCGGCGAGCGCGTCTGCGATGTCCTCCGTCGCGTCGCGAGACCAACCCTCGATGGCGTTGAATACGATAATCCTAACCGGATAGGCATATTGGCCGGAGAGGATGTCCTGCAGCACTGTCTCGCGGTCGGTGTCCTGCTCGTCGGCTTCTCGCCAGGCGCACCCCGCGCGTGCGCCGAAGTCTTCCAGGACCAAATAGATGTCGCGATCCAGACGATCAAGCGGGACAATCGAGGGCGACTGACGCATACTCTTACTCCGATACTACCGACCGCGGAGATACTGCCCCGGCTTCAGGGGGCTGTTGAGGGTTGGGCCGGGGCAGCTCCGCCAACTCGGCTTCGAGCCGGCGACGATTCAAGCATCAGCCCGCCCTAGTGTTCCTTTGGAACCCGGGCCCACTAGTTGCCAGCGTCCCGAATTAACGCTGATGGCCCAGGCCGATACCCAACACGAGAGCTTTTTGGCGTAGCGCGCCTGCGGAGCGCTTAGTCATCTTGGCTATTTTGACGACAGGCGTCCTAGCCTTGGAGTGCGCCTTCAGGTCTTTGATCTCGTCCTTCGTCCACTCGCGGCGAATTGCGTTTTTCTTGTTAGCCAAAACTGCGCTCCTTCAATGTTGAGGGCGCGGTCTAACACACCGAGAGTAGCGCGCAACCCCGTGCGAAGTTTCTCCCCACCCGGCACACGACCGACGTGCCGGCGACCGTCTCTATGTCAAACTCAGGAACGTAAAAATTGTCCAACGACCTTGTTGTTCAGCTTGGCGCAAAGCTGGACTAATTCCAAAGCGACATGAATCAAGCCGGTGACATCGCGGATACCGCGATGAACCGGATAGCGCAGTCGTTTGCAAGCATCAATCCAGGCCGTGGCGGCTTCGCGTTGCTTGGCACTGCTGCGGCAGGCGTAACTGGCTTGGTCGGCGGTCTTTTGGCTGCGCTGACTGAAGTTAATAGTCAGCTCGCAGCCCTGCAGAAGAATGCGGAATACACCGGGCTCACCACGGAGCGATTCCAGCAGATCCGATTCGCCGCAGGGCAGGGCGCTGTTTCTTCCGAGGAATCTGTTACCGATTTGCGAAAAGTCGCAAGCCTCCTTTCGGACGCCAAGGAAAACAGCTGCTTGGCAGTCAGCAGTGTTTTGGCTACCAACGGCGAGTCTGAACCGTAGTCTAAAACCTTCTGTTGCGAGGTTGGCACATTGATATTAGTGCGACCAGAATCAATTTCGTCAGCCAGCATGATCCGGTAAATCGCGTCGGTCTTCACAGTGTGAAGACGCTCGCCAATCTTAACCATTTCCATAATGCTCCCCTCCGGACGGTCCCACCTCCATGGACATCGCAGAGTCGCGAAGATGTTCAATCGGGCGCTTCATTGCTGCAACTTTAGTAACTGCCGTAGCGGTCAACGAATAAAGGCCCGCGTTCGGGGGGCTCACTATTTGGCGCGCCCCATCAGCGCGGGATTTCGGTCATATTGCGCCATACAGGGCGGCCTGTTGCCCTAGTGAAGCGCGCAGCAATCTCCTCCAGGGTCTCATCGTCATCTGTCAAGATGAGAACGCCCTCAATTCCGTCCTCAATCATGCCAGTCACAGCTATGGGGGCGTGGCCGAAAGGGCCAATGGTGATCTCGTGCCCTCGCTCCATGAGCGTCGCGGTGTACGAACCGGCAACATCTGCGACAGATAGGATCGCGATCTTCATTTGGGCGTCTCGACTGATTAACCGCGCGTTGAGCTGAACCCCTTTGGGGGAGCCGCTTCCTGTCGCAATTGTTCAACGATCGACGATACGTTCATCCTCTCTAGCTCATCAGAATATTTAGCCGTCGCAAATCGATTGACAATGAACGGACCCCCGTAAGCGACCCGCAGCCCTCCATAGCGAGGCATCAGGCTCGTATCTATAACAGTGCTTTGTGGAGAGCATGAAAGATCCGGCGGCGTTCCCGTTTCAGAGTTGATCTCGTTTAATCAAGATCGATGAAGCTTGGTTGCCTCTGCAGACACAATGTATTCGCCACCCTGCATCATCCCAACCACGGCGAAGACGCCGGCGCCATGGTGTTGATATAGGGGGTATGTCATCTTCAAGCCCGTGGCGCCCCAACACGAGTCCGCCAAAGCGGGCGTCCATAATGCTCATTCGCTCCAGCTCAGCAAAAAACTCATAGAAATTTAGACGATGTGGTGCGGGCGTGGAGCAGTCCGGACACGCGTTACACTCCAGTGGCACATGAGCGGAACACTCGGCGCAAGCTGTGCTGCTTGCGAGATCGATTTGGAAATCACTCAAAGCTGGTCATCTACCGTGTCACCCGAACATCGCCGTAGTCTTCCGCCATCGGCCGCTCACCGTCAAAGTCAGTATGAGCGAGTAGGGCGCCGATGCCAAACAACACCATGCCGCCAATCCAGACGAGGCAGGTTGCCGTCAGATAGGCCGACGTCCCAACGCCTATACTGCCGGTGAGCCCGAACAGCGTGCCGGCATTGAAGAGCAACCCGACAATGCACCAAAGCCAAAAAAGCACGGCAAGGAAGCCCTTTGAGATGCCGTGGTGGCTTCTGAGTCGGGGCCCTGAATCAGGCCAACGCTGGCTGCGGTGAGTGTGGCGTCGCTGTCCCTGTCATTTTTGACAGGTTCGGCCCGTCCCGAGATGGCGCATGATGGCCTAAATAGACGAGGGCCATGCTGTGCAGCGCGACTATTTTCCGATCATTCACAATGGGCAACTACAGGCGGACGATGCGGGGAGATGTTTGGCTCGGCCGATCTCGCGGGACAGTATGGCGCCCGTGTCGCACGCGATATCGGCAGCGATCCGGAGTATGATCCCGTTAGTGGCACCGTTGTAGTGGTTGTCGACGGCGCTGGGGCAGAGGTAGCGCGGTACGGGTTTGTTAGTGTATGATCTCACCGCGTCTTGGGCAGGGCGGCGCATTTGACTTTGGGCTTCGTACGCAGAGGGGACGCCGTAGTGTTACGGTCGTTAATTGTGAACCAGTTCACAAACGCACTGCGCGCTGGCCGATATACTGAAGCTGCTGGAGGATTTCAGGGGCCAGCAACCGGGCGCCGCAGGGACATCGTATTTCGAGCCCCGCGGCGTAGCTTTCGAGGGCTATGTTTAGATCGCTTTGCCTGGCCAGTATTTCGACTTCATCGAAATCCACTCGCTTGCTTCGGTTTTGGCGAACCCTCCCCCCTAATGTGCGAATCTGGACCGACCCCGGCTTTCACGGCGGCAAAACAATCTTGACCGCCTCAAGCATCAGGCTCGCCGAGGGCTAGATCACGGCCAAGCGCTGTTGCGTTCAAACTCCGATCAGGATGAAAAGGCCGATCTCGGCCAAGAAGGTCATGGCCATGAGTGCGACCGTGAGAAACATATCGCCCGCCGGTAGAGGAGTCATCGTGCGCCGCTTGCTTGGTGCGATCTCGGAAAGTGTTTGGAGGAAACATCTTTGCTATCGCGCCTCTTCCAGTTCGTCCGCGATAGCGGTGTAGCGCGCGAGCAGCCTTGCGAACACGCTGCGCTGGAGCTGACTCTTTGCAGCCTTGAGGCGCAGTTCGTGTTGGCCCGCGTTTGACACGCCGATCAAGCGGGGAGGCGCATGACCTCGTACTCCCTCGGGTTCGTTCTCATCACGCCAGTAGGCGCTCCGGCCGCAACGCTTCGACGGCGGGACGTTCTCGAACGCGCGCAGGCGCGGCTCGACCAGAATCCAAACGCGATGCGTACACGCCGCGAGACCGTCGAGCATCCGTTCGGCAGACTGAGCGGCCCCAGTGCCTGGTATGTCAGCCGATAACTGCGACGGCGGTCGTGGCAATGAGAATAATAGTCACGAGCGCTCCTGAAACGTAGAGAATGGTTCTGATGCTGCCGCCTTTGGCCGCTTTGCCGCCGCGCAAATAGACCGCAACATGGATCAGACGAATTGCGACGTAGACCCAGACGAGCGTCGCAAGCGTACCGGGTCTGACCCCCACTATCATGGCCAAAACTGCTGGGACGACAAAAGGCGGCAGCGCCTCCACCGCATTCATGTGAATGCGATCAATCCGGTACAGCAAGTTGTCGTCGTCGGCCGGCAGGACAGGTCCGGAGAGGGCGCCCGCTCTTCCTTTGGACGATCCTGAATAAATCGCCAGCAGAATGGATCCGAGGCAGAGGACAAGCACTCCGATAACACTAAACGAGTAGGCCGCCATACGGGCCTCCGCAATTACGATAGGGGCGCATGAGGTACGCGAGCATCATGGCTTACGGGCAATCCGCTCGGCGAACCGTTTCAGGTAGAGCGGCCAACCCTGTTCGCCCTCGACGCCTTCGCGCACGCCTTCCCAACCTTGACCATGACGTTCGAGGTGACGATGCTCAAGCTCCAACCTGGTCCGACCTGGCGTTTCGGGGATAAACCGTACCTCCCATTCACTGGTCTTGTCGGGATCGGTTTCGATTTGCCAGCGCGGGCTGATGTCCCAGCTGAGCAGCACGCGATTCGGTGGCTCATACGCCAACACGCGCGCCCAGCGGCATTCGGTGCCGTCGACGCCGCGATCATAGACGTGACCGCCCACCCGAGGCTCGAACACTGTCTCTGCGATGGGGACCGAGAGCAGATTGTGTTCGCGCGGTTTGAAGCTGCCGAAGTCTTCAGTGAAGACCTTGAACGCGCGCTCGATCGGCGCCTCGACCACGATCGATTGTTTGACGGAGGCGGCCGATACACGTCTGCTCATCGCTAGTCCTCCCGAGAGTTTTCGACGGCGATCTTGTAAGCCGCCAGTGTGCTGCTCCAGAACCGGTCGAGCCAAGCGCGCATCTGGCCGAGCCCCGCCGGATCGATGTGATAAATATTGCTGGCGCCCTTCGGCTCAGCGCGAACCAAACGAGATTCGCGCAGCACCTTGAGATGCTGGGAGACGGCTGACTGGGAGACCGTTAGCTCCCGAGTGATTTCAGTGACGGTGCGAGGCCGCATCCCCACTAGTTCGAATATGCGCCTGCGGGTCGGATCGCCTAGAGCTGCCAGTTGCACGTTATCTTTGACCATGCCTAACCGATGCAGGATGCCCGACCATGCCTACGAGAATTCGCCATTCGATTACCGGTCGAGCTTGTAGATTGTAATTAGTCGTAACTAATGATTAGCATGTACTGATGGTAGCGTCAACGCGCTGGTAGCGGAACTGTAAGTAATTCGAGAGGAGCAATTTTCTCTGTGAATTCAAGATCAAAAGATTGCGGCGGGTCTGCCGTCAGAATTTGCCGCTTCCTGAGATCACGCCACCGTTGCCTGTCTGACAGTCAGGCCGTCGCCGAGGATGCGCTCGCCTCTATCCATTTCACCACCTGTTGTGGCGAAATCGGGTGGAGATGGACGAAAGGCGCATCTGTGCCCAGCGCATGCTCGACGGCCGAGATCACGCAGGCCGCGGCTGGAATTGTGCCGCCTTCGCCGGCGCCTTTGACGCCGATCGGGTTGCGAGGAGACGGTGTCTCGATGTGATGGACTTCGATCGGCGGCATCTCTGACGCCAGCGGCAGGAAATAATCCGCGTAAGTGGTGGTCAGGGGCTGACCGGCTTCGTCATGGATCATGCGTTCAAACAGCGCGTTGCCAATCCCGTGGACGACCCCGCCACGAATCTGACCGTCGACAATGAGCGGATTGATCAGCTTGCCGCAGTCGTGAACCACGACGTAGCGGATGACCCGCACATCGCCGGTCTCGGGATCGATCTCGACTTCGCAGGCGTTTGCGCCGTAGGCGAATGTCAGCGCCGTCGAGTTGAAATATGCCGTCGCCGCGAGGTCCGGCTCCATGCCGCCGGGAAGACCCATTCCGACATTCCCGGCCAGGGTGCGCGCGATCTCCGACAGGCTGACGTTCAATCCGGCAACGCCTTTGACGCGTACCGCGCCGCCTTCGAGTTCAAGATCCTCCGGACCAACCTCCAGTCTATGGGAGGCGAAGGCGATCGCCTTGGCACGAACCTTCTGTGCTGCCAGCTCGACGGAAGAGCCGGCCGTCACTGCGATCCGGCTGGCAATGGTGGACATGCCGAGTGGGAATTTCGACGTATCGGCGGTCTCGACCGTCACATCGTTCAGGTCGACGCCGAGAGCGTCTGCGGCGATCTGCGCGAACGCCGTACGATGCCCTTGACCCTGGCTCGATGCGCCGGTGCTGACAATGACCTTTCCGGCCGGCGTGACCCGAACCGAAGCTCCCTCGAACGGACCGAGCCCGGTATCCTCGACACAGGATGCGATACCGAGACCGAGCAGCTTGCCGTGCTGCTCCGCGGCCGCGCGGCGCTCTTCAAAACCGGCGGCGTCGATCTTGTCGAGCACGAGATCCAGCGCGGCGATGTAGTCGCCACTGTCATAGGAAATCGGCGAACCGTCACGGGCCTTCATCCCGGTCAGGTAAGGCATCTGGTCGGCGCGAACGAAGCTGCGCCGGCGCACCTGCTCGCGGTCGATACCGAGGTGGCGCGCGATCCGATCGGCGAGCCTTTCAAGGACGAACGCAGCATTTGGCCGGCATGCGCCACGTACGGGGGACGTCGGCACCAGGTTGGTCAACACAACATCGATCGTCAGGTCGAGCGCTTCGAGCGCGTATGGGCCCGGAAAGCTGGCCAGGGCCGTTGCCGGCAGAATGAGACCGTAGGGCGCGTAGGCGCCGTTGTCGTGAACGCAATGGCCCCGGATCGCGCGCATCCGCCCGTCATTGTCGAAGGCCACATCGAGCGTCCAGACCTGTCCGCGCTGCTGCGTCGTGGCGACGAAGTGCTCCTGGCGGTCCTCGATCCATTTGACCGGCCGCCCGGTCTTGAGCGCGGCAAGCGCAACGGCGAACTCCTCCGGATAGACATTGGCCTTCGGGCCGAAGCCGCCGCCGACATCCGGCGTCATCACATGGATCTGGCTCTCATCGCGGTTGAGATAGCTCGCAAGGTGCCGCCGCACCATGTAGGGCGATTGCGAGGACGTCGAGAGAGTCAGTACGCCTGAATGCGGATCGATGCTGGCAACCACGCCGCGGCACTCCATGGAGTGGCAACCGCCGCGATGAATATCGAAGCGCTCCGTCAGGACATGGTCGGCGTTCGCAAACACCGCGCCGCAATCTGAGAAGCCGGCCTTCATGGTGGCTGCGATGTTGCTCGGCCGCCTGCTGTCGGCTCTGGGCGCTCCTGCCCTTGAGGCAAGGACAGCGTCGGCAACCGCCGGCAATTCCTCGATGTCGAGCAACACGGCGGCTGCGGCATCTTCCGCCCTTGCCCGGTCGTCGGCCAGCACGATCGCGATGGCTTCGCCGACGTGACGTACTTCCTCGACAGCCAACGGGTGATAGGTAATCGGTGTCGGCAGGAGCGGGTGCGGGGCCATAGGCGGCATCGGGCCCTGCGCAATGCCGGCGAAATCCGCCATCGTGTAGATCGCTGCGACGCCCGGCATGCCGCTCGCTTCGCTCGTGTCGACGTTCCGGATGCGGCCGTGCGCGACACTGGCCCGAACGAACGCTGCATGCAGCATGCCCGGGAATTGCATGTCATCGACATAGCGTCCCCGTCCCGCCAACAGGCGAGGATCCTCGAGACGGGTGACCGCAGCTCCAAAATAACGCGCGCTCATGTACGGCTACCCTTTGCTGCGGCGGCCGTAAGGGCCGCTTCGACTATTCCCTGGTAGCCGGTGCAGCGGCAAATATTGCCCGAGATCGCTACTCTGATGTCATGTTCGGTCGGAGATGCCGTGACGCGCAGAAAAGCTTCGAGCGACATCAGCATACCCGGCGTACAGAACCCGCATTGCAAGCCGTGATGATTGGAAAAGGCCTGTTGCAGCGGAGAGAGTTCGCCGCCCCTGGCAAGGCCCTCGACCGTTTCCACCGTGCAACCGTCGATCTGGACGGCCAGCATCAGGCACGATCGCACCGGCGCTCCATCGACGATGACCGTGCAGGCGCCGCAGACGCCGTGCTCGCATCCGAGATGTGTTCCGGTGAGTCCGAGGCCGTGGCGCAGGAAATCCGCCAGGTGCATCCTTGGATCGGCGCTGGCCTCGCGCCGGTCGCCGTTGAGCGTGAAGCTGAGTTGTCGTTCGCTCATTGACGCAGCTCCAGGCTGGTGCAGGCCTCGCGCAAGGCGCGGCCGAGCAGGGTGCCGGCGAGATGGCGGCGATAATCCGCCGTCACCTGAACGTCTTCCATCGGATCGAGCGCGCGCGCAGCGTCGAGGATTGGAGCAAGCGCGATCTGACCGGCGATCTGGCCGACGAGAGTCGCTTCGGCCTCGTAAAGGCGTCGCGGTGCCTCTTCGACTCCGAACACCAGCAGCGCTGCGCGCGTAACCCGGCTGCTGTCGTCGGCTTCGAGCAGTGCAGCGGCACCCGATATCGCAAAGTCACCGTGCCGCCGGGCGTATTCGGCGAAGCCGTAGCCGTGGCCTTTGGCCCAAGGTCTGAAACGAACTGTCTCGAGGAATTCCTGATCGTCGAGCGATGATTGCAACATGCCCTGAAACCACTCAGCGGCAGGGATGACACGCCGACCATTCGGTCCGATCGCGACGAATTCAGCATCGAGCGCGGCGCAGATCGCCGGCTGCTCGGCGGACGGGTCGAGATGGCAACAGCTGCCCCCGATAGTTCCGCGTGACCGGGTCTGGATGTGGCCAACATGCTCGAGCGCGCGGGCAAGCAGCGGCAATCGGCTCCGGATGATCGGTGAGGAGAGAATATCCGCCTGACGGGTCATGGCGCCGATTTCGATGCCATCGGCCGTTTCGCGAATACCCGCCAGCTCCGGAATGCGGTTGATGTCGATCAGGTGATCGGGCGCGATCACGCGCAGGTTCAGCATCGGCATCAGCGACTGGCCGCCGGCCAGGATCTTCGCGTTGTCGAGACTGGCGAGGAGCGTGCCGAGCTCCTCGCGTGTCTGGGGTCGGTGGTAGTGGAACGGCGGCGGTTTCATGATCAGTTCAATTCGAGAAAGCCCGAGATCGTCTTGATGAAGGCCTCGGGAGCCTGCGCCATCGGCGCGTGACCGCAGCTTGGGATTTCGATCAGCTCGGCCTTTGGAAGCGCGCGGGCGAGGGCACGCGCCATCTCGGGCGGCGTCGCGGCGTCGAGCTCGCCGACCACGACCAGCGTTGGATTGCGAATGGTCACAATGCCGGACGTCAGGTCCAGCGCGGCGAGCGCGAGGCAGGCCTCGGCGAAGAATTCCGGATTGGTCTTGAGCAGGGCATTGCGCCGCTGGGCGACGACTTCCGGATGCGCCGCGATGAAGTCTTCTGGGAATAGCCGCTTCATCGCCACATCAATGATGGCTCCCATGCCGGCCTGACGCACGCGTTCGGCCATGGCATAGAACGACTGCTTGCCGTCGGGCGAGAAGGTTAGTCCGGTGTCGGCAAGCACGAGGCGATCGAACTTGCCGCCGTGGCGGATCGCCAAGGTGCTCGCGACAAAGCCGCCGAAGCCATTGCCAAGGACGTCGGCACCCGTGCCGAGATTCAAGGCATCGAACAGCCCCGCAATGCGGTCCGCGATTTCCTCGATCGTTGCCCCTGCGGATGACGAGCCGCCGAAGCCGGGCAGATCGGGCACGATCACCCGCCGGGCTCGTGCCAGCATTGGCACGATCCGGTCGAAGATGGTGCGATCGGCAAGGAGCGAGTGCAGGAGCACAACGGGCTTCCCGGCTCCGGATTCCGCGATGTCGAGAACGCCATCGCGCACGGAAATCGACGTCATGCTTGACCTTTCAATATACACCAAGGAGTTGCTGGATCCGCGCACCGTCGGCGCGAAGCGCTTCCGCCCCGCCCATATACGCGACATAACCTGTATTCAGGACCACGACGTCGTCGGCGATCTCAAGGGCAAGCCTGATGTTCTGCTCGACCAGGACGATCGAGAGGCCGCTTTCGCGAAGGCGCCTGAGAACGGCCGCGACTTCCGTGACGATCTGCGGCGCCAAGCCCTCCGACGGTTCGTCGAAGAGGATCAACCGCGGATTGGTCATCAAGGCACGCGAGATCGCGAGCATCTGTTGTTCGCCGCCCGACAGCGAGCCGGCGAGCTGCTGCTTCCGCTCGGCCAGTCTCGGGAAAGCCTCGTACACATCGTTCAGCATCCAGTTGGACCGCTGACCCGAACGGCCGCGGCGCGCGGCGACGGTGAGATTCTCGATGACGGTGAGCGAGGGGAATATTCTCCGTCCCTGCGGAAGGAGACCAATGCCGTTCAGCGAGATCGCCTCCGGCGACAGGCCTGCGATGGATTGGCCGAACAGCTCGAGGCGCGCAGTTTTGGCGCGGACCAGGCCGACGATGGCGCTGATGCAGGTGGTCTTGCCGGCGCCGTTGCGGCCGAGCAGGCCAAGAACCTGTCCTTGCTTCACCGTGAAGGATACATCATGCAAAACGTGGCTGTCGCCGTAGAATGCATTGAGTCCGCTGATCACCAGCGCGTCAGTGCCCAAGATACACCTCCCGCGTCTTCGGATCGGCCACCACCTCGGCGCGATTTCCTTCCACGACGATCTGACCGTGCTGCATCACGGTGATGACATCGGCAAAGGCGAGCGCGACGTCCATGTCATGCTCGATCATGATGATCGTGACGTCACGCGGAATGGTTTGCAGCAGTCGCTCGACATCCCGACGCTCATCGGCCGAGAGGCCAGCCAGGGGCTCGTCCAGCAACAACAGTTTCGGCTTCTGGGCGAGCGCCATGGCGATCTCGAGCCGGCGCTTCTCGCCGTAGCTGGTATCCGCCACCGTCCGCTCGGCAAGATGTTCGAGGCCGACGAGGGCCAGGATGGTCCGCGCCTCGTCCCAAAGCGCCTTGTGCTTCCTGATGTCCGCTAGTGGACTGAAGCGAAGCTTGAGCAGGCCCAGCAGCGAAATGACGACGTTGTGAACAAGCGTGTTCTTCGGAAAGAGGGTGATGATCTGGTAGGTGCGCGCCATGCCGAGATGGGTACGCTGGTCCGCGGTCTTTCCCGTGACGTTCTCGCCGAAGATCCGGATTTCGCCGCGCGATGCGGGAAAATCGCCGGCGATGAGATTGAACAGGGTGGTTTTGCCGGCGCCGTTCGGCCCGAGCAGCAGCCGCCGTTCGCCGACCGGCACAAGCATCGAGACGTCACGCACGGCGGGCAGGCCGCCGAAGAAACGATGAAGCCCTGTCACCTCCAACGCGGGCGCGGTCATGTCGGCCGCTCCTCGGTCACGGGCAGGGGCGTCCTGGTGGGCGAACCCGGCCGCATCTTCATCGTCTCACGCAGGCGGCGCAGGCCGGGCACGATGCCTTCAGGCATGAACAGAACGATCGCCACGAAGACGACACCGAGCAGCATCAGCCAGCGCGTGATGTAGGCGCTGACGACGTTCTTAAGGATGACGACGAGGGCTGCGCCCACCACCGGACCAAACAGGGTGCCGGTCCCGCCGGCCACGACCATCAGCAGCGTTTCGGCGGATGTCGTCAGGTGAAGCGCCTGCGGACTGACGAACTGGTGGTAATAGGCGTAGAGCATGCCGGCAATTGCGCCCCAGAACCCGGCGAAGACAAAGCTCAGCCACTGGATCAGCCACACGTTGTAGCCGAGCGCACGCATGCGTCGCGGCTGATCGCGTGCGCCTTGCAAGCTTTGTCCAAGCCCCGACTGGACGAAGCGCGAGATCAACCACACCGCCAACACCAGAAAGATCAGGGTGAAATAGAAGAAAGCGGTGGGATTCATCAGGTCGATCCCGAACGGCCGTGGCCGGACCGGGCCGCCAAGCCCATTGTCACCGCCGGTAAGGCTCGCCCATCGATAGGCGATGCCCCACAGGATCTGGCCGAGCGCCAGCGTGATCATGAGGAAGCCCAGCCCGGACGCCCGAAGCGCAAGGTAGCCGAACAGCATCGCAAGGAGTGTCGTCGTCACAATTGCAATCAGCGCGCTGGCGAGCGACCCCAGCCCGGCATGCGTGCTGAGGTAGATCGTAAGGTACGCGGCGACGCCGAGATAGGATGCGTGGCCGAGCGAAATCATTCCGCCGAACCCGACCAGCACGTTGAGGCTCATCGCCAGGATCGCGGCAATCACGATCTGGGTCGCGATGTTGATGTAGTAGTCCGATGTCACCAGCCACGGCATCGCCAGAAGCGCGGCGATGGCGAGCAGGGCGAGGACCGCCTGTTGATGCGAAGCGCGAATCAAATGGCTTGCCTCCCGAACAGACCGGTGGGACGCAACGTCAGGACCAGCACCATCGGCAGGAACAGGATCATGTAGGCGAGGTCCGGAAAGAGGGCCTGGCCGTAGCTGTAGATGAAGCCGATGATCAGGCTGCCGACAAACGCGCCGAGCAGGCTGCCGACCCCGCCAAGGATCACGACAACGAGGGCTAACGGCAGCATGTCGGTGTCGAGGCCGGGATAGACCGAGAGGATAGGGCCCGCCAGCACGCCGCCAGCGCCGGCAAGCGCCGAGCCAAGACAGAACACCACCGGGAACAGAACCGATGTCCGGATTCCCATGGCGCGCGCCATGTTGAGATCGTCGACCCCGGCGCGGATCATCGCACCAAGCCGGGTGCGCTCGAGCAGGAACCACAGCGCGGCCGCCAGCGCGAACGCCACGCCGATGACAAACAGGCGATAGATCGGAAACGCCAGTTGATGGATGCGGAACGCGCCGGCGAGTTCGCGCGGCATCGGCACCGGGCGGGGATCGCCGGTCCAGATCCAGACGCAAGCGTCAGCGATGATGAACGCGATCCCAAGCGTCACCAGCACCTGTGCCAGCGGTTGCCCGGTCAAGCGGCGCAGGATCAGTCGCTCGATGACGGCGCCCAGCACGGCGATCGCGACGCCGCAGATCAGAATGGCAGTCCAGAAGCTGGCGCCGGCGGCCATGGCCGAAATCCCGACATAGGCCCCCAGCATGAAATAGGCACCGTGGGACAAGTTCACGATGCGCATGAGACCAAAGATCAGTGAAAATCCGGACGCAAGAATGAAGAGGAGAGACCCGAAGGCCAGGCCGTTCAAACCTTGAATGACCCAGAAATTCATGCGGGACTCTCTCTTCGCTCAGGCGAATTGATCTGAAGGCTAATTACTTGGCCGGCGTCCAGTCACGCGAATAGACCGGACTCTTCAGAAACTCGTCGGGCCGATAGGTCCAGAACTGGCTGACCTCCGGATAGGTCTTGATGACCGTGTTCTGCAACTTGCCGTCCTTCTTCTCGACCTTCCGGATCGTGATGTCGAGGATCGGCTGACCGTATTGGTCGAGCTTGACCTGGCCGTAGGGGCTTTCGGGCATATTGACGCTGCGCAGGGCCTTCATGAAGGCCGCCTTGTCGGAGATCTCGCCCTTCACCTGCTCGAGCGCGTTGTTGAGGAATTCGCACGCCATGTAAGCGCCCACGGTGTAGTAGCCGGGGTCGGCGTTGTAGGCCTTTTGCACGGCCGCGACGAACTTCTTGTTGGCGGGCGTATCGATCGCCGCGCTGTACCAGCCTGCGGAGATCACGCCGAGCGCTTCGTCTCCCATTCGCTTGAGGATGCCTTCATCGACGGTCGTCATCGCGCCGAGGACGGGCTTCTGCATCCCGTAGTTCTTGTATTCGCCGAGAAACTTGATGCCATTGCCGCCCGCGAACCCGGCAAAGACGGCATCCGCGGTGGGATCGATCTGGGTGATGTAGGTTCCGTATTCGGCTGCATTCAGCGGCGACCAGAGCTTCTGGATCACCTTGCCGCCGTTCTGTTCGAACGTGCGCTGGAACCCTGCGGAGAGTTCGTGGCCGAACGCAAAGTCGTCGGCGATGATCACGATGCGCTTGTACTTCAGTTCCTTGGCAGCATATTCGCCGAGCGCATGATGGGCCTGCGCCGAGGTACCGACCGCGCGCACGAACCATGGGTTGGGCTTTCGCTGCGTGAGGTCTTCCGCAGCCGCCGATGGGGAAATGATCGGAGTCTTGGTCTGGCGGATGTAGTCGTCGATTGCCAGGGCTTCGAACGCCGCCAACGGCCCGATCAGAACCTGCGCGCCATTGCGCTCGACCAGCTCCTGCGCCTTGGTCTTGGTGACGGCCGGCTGACCGGCGGTGTCGGCGGTGATGATCTGGATCTTCCGACCGGCCATCTCGCCCTTGTGCGCATCCACGCACAGCTGGAGTCCTTCCTCCATCTGCCGGCCGCCCGCGGCCAACGCGCCTGACCTGACGGTCATGAACCCGACCTTCAGCGGCTCTGCTGCTTCGGCAGCACCCGCCAAGGCCCAACCGATCAGGAACGTGGTCGAAAAGAGGGCGCCGATCCGCCGCATGTTGTACCTCCTGGAAACAGATGTTGATACATCTGATCTTGTTATTTGTTTCTCATCTGAGATGTCACGAGACGCCGGGAAGAGTCAAGAAGCTCGTAAAAATGGCCAGAGTTACCGCAAAATCGATAGCGTGGTAAAGCATCCCAAGGTATCTTGCGTGTGAGAGGCCTTATTTGGGGCAAGGTTGTGATATCTCACAAGCGGTCCCGACGGAGCATTTTCGGGCGCAATGCAAAGCAAACGGATTTACGGGCTGCTGCGGCAGCAAATTCTGACCTGTCAGTTGCCGCCAGGCCGTGAGCTGCGCGAGCAGGAGCTCGCCCAGGAATTCGATGTCAGCAAGTCCCCGGTGCGCGAGGCGCTTCAGCAACTGGTCAGCGAGGGTCTCATCATCGTCATCCCGCGCCAGGGGTACCGCGTTGCTCCGGTGTCGCTGCGGGATGCGAACGAGGTTTTCACCTTCCGCCTGGCGATGGAGCTCGCCTGCCTTGCCGAGGCGGTGAAGAACGCGTCCGAGGACGAACTCAAATCGCTCGATCGGTTTCGCGAGTTCGACGGTGACTATGAGCGCGAGTTCATCGCGTACAACCGGGATTTCCATTGCACGCTTGCACGTTGCTCGGGCAATGCGCGCATGGCGCGAACCACGTGCGATTTGATCGAAGAGACCGAACGTCTGGTCCGGATGAGCGTCGCGGCGGTGCGCGGGCCGAATGCGCACAAATTCGTCGAAGAGCACAACGCCATCATTACGGCGCTGCAGGCGCGTGATTCGCGCCGTGCGGTCAGCCTGTTACGGGCGCATGTGGGGGCCGCGGTCAAGCGCTTCAGCACGGCGCTCGAATGGACGGTAATGCAGGCCTAGCAACAATCTCACTGGCCACAACGGATTCCCCATGATCGATCGCAAGAATCGCTACGGCCTGACGGCTGCACGTATCCAGGACGCGGACGGGCGCGCGCGCCGGCCTTCGTCGCCAACCATCGATATCCACGCCCACATCGTCGTTCCGGAGGCAGCCCAGGTTGCGCGGCCGCATCTTGATATCAGCAGAATTCCGCTGGCCCATTTCGCGCATGCGGCGAGCAAGGAGATCAACGCCGGACAGGAGGAGGACCTCAGGGAGGTCATGACGACGATCGATCGGCGGCTGTCCGATCTCGACCGGATGGGGATCGACATCCAGGTCGTCGCGCCCGCACCGGGACAGTGCTACTACTCCCTAAATCCCGCAATCGCGGAATCGGCGCATCGGATCGCAAATGACGGCGTCGCCGAATTCTGCTCGCGCAAGCCTGACCGCTTTCTCGGGCTGGGCGGGGTCACGCTGCAGCAGCCCGAGCTCGCGGTGCGCGAGCTCGACTACGTCATGTCGGAGCTGAGGCTGAAAGGCGTTCAGATCCTGACCAATGTCGACGGCAGGGAGTTGTCGGACCCGGAGTATCGGCCGTTCTTTGCGCGGGCCGAGCAACTCGGCGCCCTGATCATGCTGCATCCGAATGGCTTCACCCATGGTGAGCGGTTCACGCGCTTCTATTTCAACAACGTCATCGGCAATCCGCTGGAAACGACGCTCGCGCTGCATAACCTGATCTTCAGCGGTACGTTGGCGCGCTTCCCAGGTCTCAAGCTGCTCGCGGTGCATGGTGGCGGGTATCTGCCGGCCTATTCGGGACGGATCGACCATGCCTGGGGGGCGCGGCAGGATTCTCACGCCGATCTGCCGCTACCGCCGACGACCTATCTTCGTCAGGTCTACCTCGACACAGTCGTCTTCACCTATCACCAGCTCGCTTACCTGCTCGACGTGTTCGGACCGGATCGCATCCTGATGGGGACCGACTATCCGTTTGATATGGCGGAATTCAACCCGATCGGCCACATCGCTGGCGTTCCCGGAATGGACGAGGCGACGCTTGCGCAACTTGCGGGCGGAAATGCCATACGCCTGCTGGACCTTGACCCTTAATGCGGCTAGCAGCGGAATTCGTCGGGTTCGCGGAGAACGACTTTGGTGAACCTGTGCACGGAACCGCTTCGGTCCAAGTCTCATTTCACGCTGGGCTGGAGCCGGCGATCAGTAGCGACCGTGCATTGGCGTCGCCACCGGCGCTCTTCGTCGGACGGATTCGTAGAGATTGCGCTTACGTTTTTCACGACGCTCATCGAGGCCGCGGTCGATCTTTGCACGAGTGCGGGAAGGCAAAGATGGCGACGCTGACAGCGCTGATCATTCGTTTGACTCCGATAGGTGCCGGAATCGCCAGCATTGCGAGCGGCTCGAATTCTTCGGTGAACTCAAAGTGAAAAACATGCGACAGGTATACCGTCGGAATCAGTCTGTCAGATGGGAGGCTTTATCCTTCCAAATCAACGACGAAACGTTGTCCTCAATGATTGAGTGGGAGTAGGGCAGCCGCGGCGGCACAGATGCCGAATGCATGGATCTCACGAGGCATTGAGCAACTCGGGCTTTTGAGGATATCCATCATCATCGAAGAAGCAGCCTCGCGTATCCGGCCGGCGCCCAGAAGTGCGAGAGCGTTTTCCTTGCTCCGTTCAAGATATTCTTCTCGCTTTAACATTGAAGCCTAGATCCAGGGCTATGATAAAACAGCCCGTTCTTCACTGGTTTGGCAGTCAATCCCTTTAGAGTGCCAAAAGCGGCCGAGCCCCCGACGGATGCTGCCGCGCGATGTCTGCCTTAGGGTCAACCTGAGAAGAACTCAGGTTGAGCACATTTGGTCCGCTCTGCCGTCATGAGCGGACCTCCGTAAGGCGAGGCGCGACTTCGCAGTTGGGCCGATTCTGTTGAAAAAGGCAGCTGTTGCGACGCAGAGATATCAGTGATTCAGTCTGTCTAATTGGCAGGACTGAAGATCATGATGGGGCATCGG
>NZ_JADPKG010000003.1:0-524 GCF_023073875.1 Bradyrhizobium sp. 154 | reverse complement strand
TTGCCGCTACCCGTTGCGCTGGTGAGGCCCAGGCCCTTGAGGAAGTCGGCCTTGCCGGTGATGCTGAGGTCGGCACCGGTCGAGCTCTTGATCGTCGCGATACCGGCGGCGATGGACGAAGGGGTCGCGCCGGAAGCAGCGCCGAAGGTTGCAACACCGCTGCTGTTAATCGAAGCGGTCTGCACTCCGCTGGCAAGGTCGACCGCGGTCAGAAGGTCATTGACCGTGGCGAGCGGCGTGCCAGTGGTGCCGAGATAGACGGTTGAATTGCCGCTGCCGTCGGTAAGGACGGTACCGCCCGAGTTGACACCGGAACCGCTCGGGATCGACGTACCGCTCGGCGCGGTGCCGGCGCGGAAGGTGATCGTGTGACCGTTGACGGTAAGCGTGTCGCCGTCCGCCGGGGACGTACCGGCAACGGTCGCAGCACCGGCCGCACCGATCAAGGTCGCGGTGCCGGCCAGGTTGGTCGTGCCGTCGGCCGCTTTCACCGCCGCAGCAGCCGTGAAGCTACCCTGGGCAGC
>NZ_JADPKG010000070.1:0-531 GCF_023073875.1 Bradyrhizobium sp. 154 | reverse complement strand
AAAGGCCGTCTCTACAATCGCCGCTTCCTGCAGATGTGCAGCCACTATCTGGTCGATCCGGTCGCCTGTACGCCAGCGTCGGGCTGGGAGAAGGGGCAGGTCGAGAACCAGGTCGGGCTGGTCCGGGAACGCTTCTTCACGCCGCGGCTGCGGTTCAAAAACCTCGACGAGTTAAACGCCTGGCTGCTCGACAAATGCATCGCCTACGCCAAGGCTCATCGCCATCCGGAGCTGACCGATCAGACGATCTGGGACGTGTTCGAAGCCGAACGCCCCAAACTCGTTCCCTATGCCGGCCGCTTCGACGGCTTCCATGCGGTGACGGCATCGGTCTCGAAGACCTGCCTGGTGCGCTTCGACAACAACAAGTACTCGGTCGCAGCCAGCGCAGTCGGACGACCGGTCGAGGTTCAAGCCTATGCCGATCGCATCGTGATCCGTCAGGATGGACGTATCGTTGCCGAGCACCCGCGATCCTTTGGCCGCGGCGATACCGTCTACGACCCCTGGCATTATGTGCCGGTGCTCGCC